>JAUHWJ010000249.1 GCA_030424705.1 Alphaproteobacteria bacterium
CTCGTCTGGGCGCCGATCCTCGGCTTCTACGCGCTCCGCATCGGCGCGAGCCCGGTGACGCGCGGCCGCGGGTGGGAGAGTGTGGCCGAGATGATGCGGGAGGTGGAGCGCCGGCGCGGCCTTGCAGGCCAGCTCGTGATCTTTCCGCAGGGCACGCGGGTGAAGCCCGGCGTCGCCGCGCCCTACAAGCCGGGCTCCCATCTCCTCTATCGCGCCTACGGCCTGCCCTGTGTTCCGGTCGCGCTCAACACCGGGCATTTCTGGCCGCGTACCGGCGTGATGAAGAGGCCGGGCGTAGCCGTCGTCGAATTCCTCGAACCGCTGCCGGAAGGCCTCGGGCCGAAGGAGTTCGTCTCCACGCTCGAGAGCCGGATCGAGCCGGCGGTCGCCCGCCTCGCCGACGAGGCGCGGGAGCTTTACGGCGCCTGACCGGCCCCGCCGAGCGGCAGCGCGAGCCGGAACCGCGCGCCGCCCTCGCCTGTTTCTTCAAGCGTCAGCCGCCCGCCGTTCATCGCCGCCAACTCCGCCGCGATGGCGAGGCCGAGCCCCGCGCCGCCGCGCCGCGCGCCGCCGCGGAAGGGCTGGAAGAGGTTTTCCAGCGCCTTCGGCGGCAGCCCCGGCCCGTCATCCGCGATTACGAGCGCCGTCGCGCCTTCCTCCGCTGACGCGAAGACGGAGACGCGGCCCGGCCGCCCCGCGCCCTCGATCGCCTGCTTGGCGTTCCGCGCGAGGTTGGTGAGGATGCGGAAGAGATGTTCGGGGTCGGCCTCCGCCGTCAGCCCCTCTGGCGCATGGTTCTCGAAGGCGACGGCGCCGCCCTCCTCGAACACGGCGTCCGCCACATCCTCGACGAGGCGGCGGAGATCGACCGGTCGGGGTCTCGGCGGCGCCTCCTCCGCGCGCCCGTGGCTGAGCGTGGAGACGCAGAGCGCCGCCGCCCGGTCGAGAGAGCCGATCAGTTTCGGCCCGATCCGCGCGACGACCGGATCGGCGCTGCCCTCAAGCCGGTCGGCAAGGAGCTGCGCGCTCGCCAGCATGTTGCGAAGGTCATGGCTGATCTTCGCCACCGCCGCGCCAAGTTCCGCGAGGCGGGATTTCTGCCTCAGCGCGCCGCGCAGCTCCGCCTGCATCTCCGCCAGCGCCGCCTCCGCCCGCCTGATCTCGCTGAGGCCGGAGCGCGCGGCGGGCGCCGGGGCGGCGCGTTCGGGGTCGCGGGCGAAGGCGGTCATGTCCCCCACCACCCGCTCGATCGGCCGCACGATGATCCGGCGGCAGACGAGGAAGACAAGCGCGCCGGTCATCCCGGAAATGAACAGGGAAATCAGAAGGATGCGCTCGCCGAACGCGCGCATGGCGGCGGCCAGCGGCGCCTC
The DNA here is from genome assembly GCA_030424705.1 of Alphaproteobacteria bacterium. Classification (GTDB taxonomy): domain Bacteria; phylum Pseudomonadota; class Alphaproteobacteria; order Rhodobacterales; family Rhodobacteraceae; genus Pikeienuella. Next base: position 1,374 of record JAUHWJ010000249.1, read on the forward strand.
CGACATGGTGATCTCGATCTCGCCGGCGCCCATGCCAGCGTCCCCGATCACGCGGATCATCCGCGGCTCCGTCCTCACGAGCGTCGCCAGCGCGTCCCGCACCAGCGTCGCGGCTCCGGCGTCCCTGAGGTCGAACGTCTCCTCCACCATCACCCCCGCCGGCGCGGCGAGGATCAGCTGGCGTGACGCGTCCCGCCTCAGGGCGATGGAGGAGACCTCCGCCCGCGTCAGAAGCTCCGCCTCCAGCGTCTCCTCCACCATCTCGTCCTCTGCGGCAAGGAGCGCGAGCGCCGCGATCTGCGCCATCTGGAGGCGCAGCATCAGGTAATCCTCACGGAACCGCGCGACAGACGGCACGAAGACGAGCACTTCGGTGAGCATCACCACGCCGACGGCCACAAGGAAAAGACGCCCCGAAAGCGTGCGGAAAAGCGTCATGGCCAGCCGTCCCGACCCCTCTCTGCGGTCCCGGCCCCGAACCCCGCCTCAGCCGAGCTTCGCGAGGAGCCGCACGATCCGCTTGACCATCGGCGATCCGAAGAGCCGCGGCGAAAAATAGGCTCCGGCCGCGCGCTTAGCAAGTTCGCCATAGGTGGGGTAGGGGGCGACGAACCCCGCCACGTCCCCTATCTTCAGCCGCTTCGCGATGGCGAGGGACCAGAGCGAGACGAGGTCGCCCGCATGGGCGCCTACGATGGTCGCGCCCACGGGTCGGCCCTTCACGACCATGACCTTGACGAAGCCCTCCGTCTTCAGCTCCGCCCGCGCCCGGTCATTCTCCGCATACTCGGCGCGGCAGACCTCCAGCTTCGCGCCGTAAATCTCCCGCGCCTCCGCCTCCGTCGGGCCGACCTGCGCCAGCTCCGGGTCGGAGAAGGTCGCGCGCGGGATCGCCGCCTCCGCCTTCACCGGCAGGCGGAAGAGCGCGTTTCGGATCACGAGGCCGGCGTGCCATCCCGCGAGATGGGTGAACTGCGCGCCGCCCGCCGCGTCCCCCACAGCATAGACGCGGCGGTTGGAGACGGAGCGGAGCCCGGAATCGACCTTCACCCCCGCCCGCGTCGTCTCCACCCCCGCCGCCTCCAGCCCGAGCCCGTCCAGCGCCGGGCGCCGGCCCGCCGCGACGAGCAGCGCCTCCGCCTCCAGCCGCGCCCCGCTCTCCAGCGTCAGCGTCTTGACCTCGCCGGTGCGGGAGACGGAGGCCGCCTTCGCCCCTTCGAGGATCGTGACGCCCTCCGCCCTGAGCCGGGCCAGGACGAGCGCCGCCGCCTCCTCGTCCTCCCGCCCGAGCGCGCGGAGCGCCTCCACGACCGTCACCTCGCAGCCGAGCCGCCGATGCGCCTGCGCCATCTCCATCCCGATCGGCCCGCCGCCGAGGATGAGGAGCCGCCGCGGCCGCTCGCGGAGCGCGAAGATCGTCTCGTTGGTGAGATACCCCGCTTGCTCCAGCCCCTCGACCGGCGGCAGGGCGGGGCGGGAGCCCGTCGCGATCACGAAGCGCCGGGCGCGGATGAGCGCGCCGCCCGCCTCCACCTCGGTCGGGGAGACGAAGCGCGCCCAGTCCCGGATGACCGTGACGCCGAGCCCCTCGAACCGCTCCTGCGAATCGTGCGGCGCGATCCCGTCGATCACCCGCCGCACATGATCCTTCGCCGCCGCGAAATCGACCTCCACCGCCGCGGGCGCCACGCCGAACGGCGCGCCCGCGCCCATCGCCTTCGCCGCCTTCGCCGCGGCGAGGAGCGCCTTCGAGGGCACGCAGCCATGGTTGAGGCAATCGCCCCCCATCTCCCCGCCCTCGATCAGCACGACGGCGGCGCCCATCTGCACGGCCCCGGCGGCGACGGAGAGCCCGCCCGAGCCGGCGCCGATCACGCAAAGATCCGGCGTCAGCGCCTTCACGCCCGCCCCCTCCGGAACGCCTTCACGATCATCGGCAGCGCCGAAAGCGCGGCGAGACCGAGGAGCGGCAGCAGCACCGGCGGCGTGAAGATGATCCCGAGGTCGGGCGTCCCCCCCGCCTCGAACACCGCACCGAGGCCGGAGCCGACGGAGGCGTAGACGAGCGCGCCCGGCATGATGCCGAGAAAGGTCGTCCAGGCGTAGTTGAACGTCGTCGCGCCGAGGAAGGCCGGCACCAGGTTGGCGACGAAGAAGGGCATCGCCGGCACCAGCCGCATCATCAGGAGGAAGCTGACCTCGTTCGCCCGGAACCCCTCCTCCGCCCGCTTCACCCAGCCGCCCGCGCGCGCCCGCAGCGCATCACCGAGCGCACCCTTCGCAAGAAGGAAGATCGCTACCGCCCCCGCCGTCGCGCCCGTCACCGCCAGCGCGCCGCCCCACCACGGCCCGAACAGGAACCCCCCTGCGAGCGTGAGCGCGAGCCCGCCGGGGAAGGAAAGCGCCGTCGCCATGGCGTAGAGCCCGGCATAGCAGCAGGCGACGAGCAGGTAGTTCGAATCCCGCCAGGCCAGCAGAACCTCGCGGTTGTCGCGCAGGGCCTCGAAGCTCAGATGCTCGCGCCCGAAAGCGAAGAGAAGCCCTGCGCCGAGGATCGCCGCCGCGAAGGGCGCGATGCGTCTGACGGGACTTCCCTTGCCGCTCATTCGCCCCTCCGCCTCCCCCTCACTACTTGCGTCCCCGCACCGCGCCGCGCCAGCGAACAGGCCTCCTCATGACGAAGGCGTGATCGGCCCCGCGCCTCGCCGGCCGCGAAGCCGGGCCCCGAGCGGGGCGGACATCAGGTGATAATGCGGCCGCCAGGCGAAGCCCTCCGATTCGTAGAACGGCATCGCCTGGTTGCCGTCCTCGACCTCGAGATGGAGCGCCGCCAGCCCCTCCGCCGCCAGCGCGTCGGCCACCGCGCGGAGCGCCGCCCGCCCCGCGCCCCGCCCGCGATGCGCGGGCGCGACGTAGAACTCGTCCACGAACCCGTCCCGTCCGCCGAACTCTATGGACCAGCCGAAGGCGACGCAGATATAGCCGGCGGCCTCCCCGCCCTCAGTCTCGATCATCCAGAAGGCGCCGGGGCAGGGCTCCGCGAAGAGCGCGGCGAGCGCGCGGCGGCGATGCGCGTCGTCCGCCTCCACGCCCTCTTCCGCATGGAAGGCGGCGACGAGGGGCAGCGCCTCCTCGATCCGGTCGGCCCCCGCGCGTGCGATCCGGTAGCTCATGGGCAAGCTCTGCCCGGCATGGGCGGAATTGACAAGTCACGCCTCCGCGCGTATCCCCCGGCTTCCGAATTTCGGGCGGCGCTCGCGCGCGCCCCGGTCGAGCCGAGGACAAGACGATGAAACGCACCTTCCAGCCGAGCAACCTCGTTCGCGCCCGCCGCCAC
>JAUHWJ010000250.1 GCA_030424705.1 Alphaproteobacteria bacterium
GTCTTGACGATCTCGCCGGGCGTCTTCCCGCTCAGCATCAGCCGAAGCACCGCGATCAGCCCGCGCACGATCATCGCGTCGCTGTCTCCAACGAAATGAAGCCGCCTCGCGGCGCCCTCTCCCTCCATCGAAGGCGCGATCCAGACCTGGCTTGCGCAGCCGTCCACCTTGGTGAGCGGGGATTTCAGCGCGTCGTTCATCGCCGGCATCTCCCGCCCGAGGTCGATGACATAGCGATAGCGATCCTCCCAGTCGTCGAGAAAGGCGAAGGTCTCCGCCACGTCGTCGAAAGTCTCGGCGCTCATCCGCAGTCCTCCCTCCGGGGGCACATAAGGGGCGCGGGACGGCGCGTCCAGAAGCGGCCTTTGCGCGGCGGGGCCTTTCCGGCTATTCCGGCTTGGTGATGCGGGGCAGGGAGGAACCATGATGCGGATCAGGCTCATCGTCGCGGCGCTCTTCGCCGCGCTCGCGCTCTCGGCCTGCGACATGGGGCCGATGTTCGACCCCGAGAAGGCGGAGGCGGAGCGGCTCGCCGCGCTGCCCGCAAAGGTGGCGGTGGACCGGATCGAGACGCTGGAACTCGGCCGGCTCTATGACGGCTATGTGCTGACCGCTTTCGGAGTCGCCCCCGGCGCCGGCTATTACCAGCCGGAGCTTCGCATCCGGTATGAGGGGCGCCCTGCGGCGGACGGCTTCTATGAATATGACTTTCTCGTGCGCCCGCCCGCGGATGCGGCGACGCTCGCCGGCGCGCCCGAATCCGCGAGGCGCATGCGGGCGGACGTGACGATGCCCATTGCGATGCTGCGCGGCGCGCGCGGGGTCCGCGTCTGGTCCTCCCGCGATTCCATCGAGGGGCGGTTCTAGCGCCCCGCGCGGAGCGCCCCCTCCCAGAAGGCCGCCTCCAGCCGGCACGCCTCGGCGAAGAGCGCTGTCAGCGCCGGCCAGCGGGCCGAATCCTCTGGCGCCGGCCCGATCCGCCGCGCCGCCGCCCGTTCAAGAAGGCGAGCGTCTCTCGCGGCGGCCTCGCCGTATTCCGGGCCTGCATAGGCGTCGATCCAGGCCGCGAAGCGCGGGTCCGCGGGGCGCGGCCCGACGGCGAGCCTTCGCCCGATCTCCGCATAGCCGAGCACGCAGGGCGTGAGCGCGACGATGAGGTCGAGCTCGTCCCCCGCCAGCCCCGCATCGATCACGAAGCGGGTATAGGCCACCGTCTCGGGCGCCTCCCGCCCCGCGGCGAGCGCTGCGCGGTCGATCCCCTCCGCGGCGCAGAGCCCGACATGAAGCTCAAGCTCCGTCTCGACGAGGGCGAGGGAGACGCGCGCCGCCTCCCGCATTGTCTCCGGATCCCCGGCCTTGAAGGCGAGGAGCGACCATGCCCGCGCGAACTGGACGAGGAAGAGATAATCCTGCCGCAGATAGCGGAGGAAGGCCGCCTCCGGCAGATCCCCCCGCCCGAGCGCGCGGACGAATTCATGGTCCACATAGGCGTCCCAGTCGGCGCGCGCGGCCTCGCGCAGGCGGGCGAAGAGGGGGGAGCCGAAATCGATCATCGGTCAGTCTCCATCCGGTGAAAATGGTGGATCGGCCCCGCCCCGGAGCCGACGGAGAGCCGGCCCGCCGCCGCGATGGAGGCGGCGACGAAGGCCTTCGCCCGCCGCGCCGCCTCGACCGGCGGCGCGCCCTTCGCGAGTTCGGCGGCCAGGGCGGCGGAGAGGCTGCATCCCGTGCCGTGCGTGTTCCGCGTCGCGACGCGCGCGCCGGGCAGCCACGTCTCCCCGGAAGCGGTCAGCAGGAGATCGGGCGAGGCTTCGCCGCCGAGATGCCCGCCCTTGAGGAGGACGCCGCGCGCGCCGAGGGCGCGGAGCGCCGCGGCCGCCTCCGGCATCTCCGCCGCGCTCCGGGCCTCAGGCAGCCCGGTCAGCGCCGCCGCCTCGGGCAGGTTCGGCGTCACGATGTCCGCAAGGGGAAGGAGGCGCCGGCGCATCGTCTCCACCGCCTCGGGGTCGAGCAGCCGCGCGCCGCCCTTCGCCACCATCACCGGGTCGAGCACGACATGCGCGGGCCGCCGGCGCGCCAGAACCTCCGCGACCGCCTCCGCGATCTCCGCCGTCGCGATCATTCCGATCTTGACGGCATGGACGGCGACATCCGCGAACACCGCGTCGATCTGCTCCGCGACGAAGCCGGGCGGGACAAGGTGAACGCCGGTCACGCCTTGCGTATTCTGCGCCGTCAGCGCGGTCAGCGCCGCCATCGCATAGCCGCCCGAGGCGGAGATGGCCTTGATGTCGGCCTGTATTCCGGCGCCGCCCGAAGGGTCGGAGCCGGCGATGGAGAGGATGTTGGGGATCATGCGCGCCTCCACGCTTCGAGGAACGCCCGCGCCGCCGCTTCCGGCTCCGGCGCCGAGGCGATGGCCGAGACGACTGCGAGGCCCGCCGCACCCGCCGCCTTCAGCCCCGGCGCATCGGCCGCGACGACCCCGCCGATGACGACGACGGGCCGCCGCGAGAGGCGGACGCAGGCCGCGACGCCCTCGACGCCGAGCGGCTCCGCCGCATCCAGCTTCGTCGCCGTCGCGCGGAGCGGGCCGGCGCCCAGATAGTCGGCCGCTGGATCGGCTTCCGCCGCATGGGCCGGTGTCTCGACGGAGAGGCCGATCAGCGCCGAGGGGCCAAGAAGGGCGCGCGCCTTCGCCGGGCTCTCGTCCCCCTGGCCGAGATGCACGCCCGCGGCGCCCGAGGCGGCGGCGACCCCGATCCGGTCATTGACGATCAGCGGGACGCCGAAAGGCGCGAGCGCGGCGACAAGCGCGCGCGCCGCCTCCGCCAGCGCGGCGTCGCCGCTGCGCTTGTCCCGAAGCTGGACGATCCCGGCCCCGCCGCGCACGGCGGCGAGCGCCGTCCCGATCAGGCCGCCGGGCGCGTCCGGGTCGGTCACATACATCAGCGAGTAGTCCGGCGCGGGCCTCATGCCGGCTCCACCTTTGCGAGGCGGTCGAGCGCGGCGCCGTCCAGCGCAAAGAGCGCGTCGGGGAAGCGCTGCGCGAAATCACCGGGACCCGCTGCGCCCGCCGCGGCCCGCTCACCCGCGACGCCGTAGAAGGCGAGCGCGGCGGCGGCGGCTTCGAGCCGGTCGCCGCCGCCCGAGAGGAAGGCGGCGACCACCCCTGTCAGCGCGCAGCCGATCGCGGTGGCGCGGGTCATCACCGGATCGCCGTTCGCGATGCGGAAGGCCCGCGCCCCGTCCGTCACGAAATCCACCGGGCCGGTGACGGCGACCACGCCGCCGGTCACGCGCGCCAGCGCCCGCGCCGCCTCCTCAGCCGCCGCGACCTCGTCGCCGGCTTCCACCCCGCGCCCGGCGCTGCCCGCGCCGGCGAGGGCGAGAATCTCGGAGGCGTTGCCCTTCACCGCGTCTGGCTTCAGCGCGACAAGGCGGGCCGAGACCTCGCGGCGATAGGCGGTCGCGCCAGCCGCCACCGGGTCGAGAACCCAGGGCCGCCCGGCGCCACGCGCCGCCTGCGCCGCCTCCGCCATCGCCGCCGCCCATTCGGGCGAGAGCGTGCCGATGTTGACGGTGAGGGCGGAGGCGATGCGGGCGAACTCCGCCGCCTCCTCCCGCGCATGGATCATCGCCGGCGCGGCGCCGGCGGCGAGCAGGATGTCCGCCATCCGCTGCATCGCCACATAATTCGTGATGTTGTGAACGAGCGGGCAAGCGCGCCGCATCGCCTCGAGCCTATTTCCGATTTCCATCGTCCCTCCTCTGGCGGAGGGGGGCGGCGGATGCGCGGGCAAGGGGAGCCGGCGGGCGCCGCGACTTCCTCCGCCGGCATGATCCGGTTCAGGTTCAAAGGGTTCTTCTCAGCCCGGTCGCCCGGACGCCCCTGTCGCGCCATCTTCGTGGCACGCCGCGCCCGGCGGCGCAACCCGGGCCCTCAGCGGTCGAGCGAGACGATCTTCACCCCGCGCGGCCCTGCCGAAAGCGCGATCTCCCCCCGCTTCAGCCGCAAAGCGTCCTCTCCGAAGGCCTCGCGCCGCCAGCCTTCGAGCGCCTTCACCTCCGGCTCGTCCGCATGGGCGAGCTCGTCCAGTTCGGCGGAGGAGGCGATGAGCCGCTGCGCGACGCCGAGATCGTCCGCCTTCGCCTTCAGGAGGACGCGCAGGAGCTCCGCCAGCGCCTGCCCGCCCGGCTTCTGCTTCGGCCGGTCGGGCGCAGGCGGGAGGCGGAGCGGCCGCTCCTGCCCGGCCGCGACGGCTTCGAGGATCTGGTCGAGGATTTCAGGCTTCCGCCCCTCGCGCTGGAGCGCGCGGGATTCGAGCAGCTTCTCCCGCGTCGAAGGCCGGCTCGCCGCGATTTCGAGGATCGCCTCGTCCTTCAGGATGCGCCCGCGCGGCTGGTCCCGCTCCTGCGCCAGCCGCTCCCGCCACTCGGCGAGCGCGCGGACGACGCCGAGGAACCGCGCGTCGGTGGAGCGGGTCTTGATCCGCTCCCAGGCCGCTTCCGGTTCGGTGACATAGGTCTCCCTCGCCCTGAGGGCCTCCATTTCCGTGGAAACCCAGGCTGTTCGCCCCGTCTCCTCAAGCTGGGCGGAAAGCTTCTCGTAGATCACGCGAAGGTGCGTCACGTCCCCCGCGGCATAGACCAGCTGCTTTTCCGAAAGCGGCCGGCGCGCCCAGTCCGTGAAGCGGGAGGACTT
>JAUHWJ010000251.1 GCA_030424705.1 Alphaproteobacteria bacterium
CGGGCGCATTGTCGAGATCGGCGACCGGGGATTTCAGGTCCTCGTCGTAAGGGTCCCAGAGCGGCAGGCGCCAGAGCGGGTCCCGCGCGCGGCGCGAAGCGGCTTCGAGATCGGCGGCGAGCGCCTCGTCGTCGGTGAAGAAGGGCGGCAGGTCCAGCCCCGTCGCCACCCGCGCCGCGCCGGTCAGCGTCGCGAAATCGACCATCAGCGCCGGCGGCGTCTCGGAGGCGAGCGCCAGCGCATCCGCGAGGATGAGGCGCCCCTCCGCATCCGTGTTCCCGATCTCCACCGTCAGCCCCTTGCGGGATTTCAGCACATCCCCCGGCCGGAACGCGCCGGCGGAGACGGCGTTCTCCACCGCCGGGATCAGGATGCGGAGCCGCACGGGCAGCCCCCGCGCCATGACCATGTGCCCGAGCGCGAGCGCCGCGGCGGCCCCGCCCATGTCCTTCTTCATCATCCGCATCGCCGCCGCGGGCTTGAGGTCGAGCCCGCCCGTGTCGAAGGCGACGCCCTTGCCGACGACAGTCACCGCCGGATGCGCCTCGTCCCCCCAGCTCAGCTCGATCAGCCGCGGCGCCTCCGCCGCCGCCCGGCCGACCGCATGGATCATCGGGAAATTCGACTTCAGCAGCGCCTCCCCGACGATGGAGGAGGCCTCCGCCCCGTGCCGCGCGGCGAGCGCCCGCGCCGCCGCCTCGATCGCCTCCGGCCCCATGTCGTTCGCCGGCGTGTTGATGAGGTCGCGCGCAAGATAGACGCCCTCCGCGATGGCGAGGAGCCGCGCCGCATCAACGCCCTCAGGCGCCGCCAGCATCGCCTTCTGCGGCGGCGCGGCCTTGTAGCGGCCGAAGCGATAGGCGGCGAGGAGCCAGCCGAGCGCCGCCTCCTCCGCCTCCTCCGGGTCGAGGTCGCCCTCGATCGCCCACGGCCCTTCCGGCGCCTTCGCCGCGAAATCCGCGAGCGCGAAGCGCCGCGCCCGCCGCCCCCGCGCGTCGCCCCAGCCGAAGAGCGCGCCCGAAGCCGCGCCGCCCGGCCCGGGCAGGATCACGCTCTCCCCGAGCTTCCCCGCGAAGCCGTGAAGCTGCGCCCAGCCCGCCTCCGCCTCCGGCAGCGCGGCGAGAGCCGCTTCGGCCCCCTCGGCGGGGATCAGGCGCAGGGGCAGGGGCTTCGCGCCCCGGTCGGCGAAGGCAGGACTCATCGTCTTGAACTCCCGTCAGAAATAGAAGCCGAGCCCGAAGGAGCCGAAGCCGACGCCGAGCCCGGCGCCGACGCTCACGCCGCCCGAGCCCACGCCCACGCCAAGGCTCGGATAGACCCGCGGATAGGATCGCGCCCGCGGCTCGTAGATCTCGGCATGGCGCGAAAGCCCGGAATCCTCCCGCGCCGTCCGCCAGCCCTCCAGCCAGTCCGCCTCCTCGGCGGCGGTCAGCGCCCGGCCCCCGCGGGCGCAGGCCTCGCGATAGGAAAGCAGCTTCGCCTCCGCCGCCCCCTCCCGTCCGTCCGCATAGCCGACCGCGCCCCAGTCCGCCCGGCACTGCTCGGGCGAAAGCGTCGCCGTCGTCGCCGCGCAGGCGGCGAGGAGGAGCGGGGCGAGGAGAAGGGCGAAGCGGGTCATGACGCGAATCTAACCCCCCGCTGCGGCGAAAGCGAGGCCGGGAACCGCGCTCTTTCTCGCCCGCAGGCGCATCGCGTCCGGCCCGAAGCGCCGCCGCCTCACCCGAGCGGCAGGCGCGTCGCCGCCGCGAGGCGGATGACGTCCGACTGGCCGGAGCACCGGAGCTTCGAGGTGATGCTCTTCATCTGGTTCCGCACCGTGTCGATGCTGACCTCGCGCCGCTCGGCAGCCTCCTGCAGGCTGCATCCCGCCACGAGCAGCCAGGCGAGCTCGGCTTCCTTGGGCGAGAGGGCGCCGAGCGCGACGAGCCCTTCCGCGGAGAGCGCGCCGGGCCGGGCCGGGTCGATCACGATCACGAAGGCGCAGCGCAGCCCGGTCTCCAGCTCTCCCTGATGATCGAGGAGGGGCCGGATGGTCACGAGCAGCGGATGCGCGCCGGAGGGCCGTTGCAAGGCGAGCCGCTCCGCCGCATCCGCGCCCTCTCCCGTCGCCGTGCGGTTCACGCGCCCGATCATCGTCGCCAGAGCCGCCGTCGCCTCCGGCGTCGCGGCGACGAGCCGCCGCTCGCGGGAAAGGCCGATCCCGTCGCGGAGGTCTAGAATGCGCCGCGCCTCGGCGTTCGTCAGCATCGCCTCGCCGCCGGGGGAGACGAGGAACACGCCGAGGCCGAGATGGTCGAGGACGCCGAGTGCGGCGGCGAAGCGCTGGCGCATGGCTTCGAGGATGCGCCCCATTGCGACGGCGTGCGCGAAAAGCGGGAGTGTCAGCTGGGCTACCGGATCGGCGATCGTTCGTGTGGCGTCGCTAAGCTCGCTCGTATGGAATGAGAAGACGTCAAGCCAAGGACCGATCCTATTCAATCCTGCTCCTACGCGGTGCCCAAGACCCTCTTCGGCCATCAGGTCGCGTATCCTGGACGGAGGCAAAGGTTCGTCTACAGCAAGACCTAGCACATCCGCTTCAGTAAAGAAGCGAAGTGGAGGTTGCATTATCGTCGCCTTATGGATGTCCTCATCATCGTCAGCACGGCCTTCCTCGAAAGCTGCAATGGAGCGTGGCGCTTCGCCTCGACGAAGCTTTCCTCCCCAATGCGCCTTCAAACCATACGTGGAAAAGTCTTCTACGCTGTACAGGCTTGTCGAGGCGACGTGAAATACTTCACAAAAAGCATCCAAAGAATCCGATATCAAATCTGGAGACGTCGCTCCTTTCAAAATATCATCGAATAACGACTTCATGCCTTCTCCAAAACAGTTAATTCATTGGTTTTCTTGTCAGATCAATATTCCGATCTGAACTTCGGTTTGGGTTAGCGTGACTAAATTCATCAGAGAGCCGCCTACGGCCTACGTTGACGTTTCAAACTTCATGCATCCTCGTCGATCCGACTCCTACCGCCCCCCCGCCACATCCACATGCGTCCCGGTCACATAGCTCGCCTCGTCCGACAGCAGCCAGAGGATCGCGTTTGCCGTCTCCTCCGCCGTCCCCGCACGGCCGAGCGGCTGATCGGGGCCTTGCGTCCTCGCCCGGTCCGCAAGCCCGGCGTCGGCATGAATCTCCGTGTCGATTATGCCCGGCCGCACCGCATTGACCCGCACGGAAGGCGCGAGTTCGAGCGCGAGGCCGCGGGTCAGCGTGTCCATCGCGCCCTTCGAGGCCGCGTATTCCGTGAAGTTGAACGCCCCGCCGAGCCGCGCCGCGGCGGAGGAAAGAAGCACGATGGAGCCGCCCGGCCCGCCCTTCGCCACGGGCATCCGCCGCGCCGCCTCCCGCGCGGTGAGGAGCGCGCCCGTCACGTTCACGTCGATCACCCGGGCGATGCGCGCCGCATCCATCTCCGCGAGCGGCATGACGGGGCCGACGATCCCGGCGTTGACCACGCATTTCGTCACCGGGCCGAGGCTCTCCCCGAGGTCGAAAAGCGCGGCGAGATGCGCCTCGTCCCGCACATCGCCCTTCAGAAACTCGCAGCGGACGCCGAGGGCGAGGGCGGCTTCCGCCGTCGCCTCCGCCGCCGCGTCGTTCGAGACATAGGAGAAGGCGATGTCCCACCCCCGCTCCGCTGCCCCGAGGATGACGGCCCGCCCGATGCCGCGGGCGCCGCCGGTGATGACGAGAACAGGCATGATCTTCCCTTCGTTTTGCGCAAGGCTGCCCGCCTTCGCGACGCGAGGTCAAGGCCCGCCGGGCGGTGGACAAAGCCTGCCCCCTCCTGTTCTCTGCGGCCAACCAGAAACCGGAGAGGACCCCCGATGAAAGCCCTGATCTGCGAAGCCTTCGGCCCCTACAAGAGCCATCAGGTGAAGGACGTTCCGGCGCCGGCGATGAAGCCCGGCCATGTCCGCGTCGCCGTCCGCGCGGCGGGCGTGAACTTCCCCGACATCCTGATCGTCGAGGGCAAGTACCAGTTCAAGCCACCGTTCCCCTTCATTCCGGGCGCGGAGGCCGCGGGCGTGGTCACCGAAATCGGGGAGGGCGCTTCGGGTTTCGCGCTGGGGGACAAGGTGTTCTTCGGCTCGATCCACGGCTGCTTCGCGACCGAGATCGTCGTGCCCGCCGCCAGCCTCTTCAAGATGCCCGAGGGCATGAGCTTCGAGACGGCGGCGGCGATCAACCTCGTCTATGGCACCTCCTGGCATGCGCTGAAGGACCGGGCGCAGCTCAAGGCGGGGGAGACGCTCTTCGTCCTCGGCGCCGCGGGCGGCGTCGGCCTCGCGGCGGTCGAGCTCGGCAAGGCGGTCGGCGCGAAGGTCATCGCCGGGGCGAGCTCCGCTGAGAAGCTCGCCGTCTGCCGCGAGCATGGCGCGGACATGGTGATCAACTACGCCGAGGAGGACATCAAGGAGAAGGTCCGCGAGCTTTCCGGCGGCGGCGTCGATGTCGTCTATGACCCGGTGGGGGACAAGCTGGCCGAGCCCGCCTTCCGCTCCCTCGGCTGGGAGGGGCGCTATCTCGTCGTCGGCTTCGCTGGCGGCGAGATTCCGAAGCTGCCGCTCAACCTCACGCTCCTGAAATCCGCCGATGTGCGCGGCGTCTTCTGGGGCCAGTGGATCGCCCGGAACCCCGAG
>JAUHWJ010000252.1 GCA_030424705.1 Alphaproteobacteria bacterium
CGCGGCGGACGAGCGCCTGCGTCAGCTCCACAGGGTCGATGGGGCCGTCTGTCATCTCAGTCTCTCCACGATGGCGGGAACCTCCGCGGGGGCGTGGGCGAGCGCGGCGACGCCCGCCGCCTCCAGCTCCTCCCGCCCGCCGAAGCCCCAGAGCGCGCCGATGGCGGCGACGCCGTTGTGTCGCGCGCCGCGCGCGTCATGCAGCCTGTCCCCCAGCATGAAGCTGCGGGCCGGGTCCGCCCCCGTCTCCGCGAGGCAATGGGCGAGGAGGTCGCGCTTGTCCGTCCTCCGCCCGTCAAGCTCGGAGCCGAATTCGGCGTCGAGCAGGTCCGCGAGGCCGAAATGGCGGGTGACCTTCGGCGCGTAGGCGATGGGCTTCGCGGTGGCGAGGGCGAGGCGGAAGCCCATGGCGCGGAAGGCGGCGAGCATGTCATGCGCGCCGTCATAGACGCGGGCGTCGAAGATGCCGCCGTCATTGTAATGCTCGCGATAGAGGACGAGGGCGCGCGCCGCCTCCGCCTCCGGCACGCCGAGGCGGGGAAAGCTCTCCTGCAGCGAGGGGCCGATGCAGGCGCGGAGCGCGGCCTCGCCCGGCTCTGGCGCGCCGACGCCGCGGAGCGCGTGGCGGATGGCCGCGGTGATGCCGGGCGCGCTGTCCGTCAGCGTCCCGTCGAGATCGATGAAGACCCAGGCGCTCATCGGCCGGGCTCCGGGCGGAGGCGGCTCACAGGCCCATCTGCCGGGCCGCGAGGTCTCGCATCACCTCCTCCGAGCCGCCGCCGATGGCCATGACCTTCACCTCCCGCCAGGTCCGCTCGATCCGCCCGCCGCGGAGATAGCCGGCGCCGCCCATGATCTGCATCGCCTCGGAAGCTACGAATTCGAGGGATTTGGAGCCGAAGACCTTCGCCTTCGCGATCTCCGCCGCCGGCGTCTCGCCCTCGTTCATCAGCCAGCATATCTGGTTCACCAGCGCCTCCGTCGCGTCGATCCGCGCCGACATGTCGGCGAGCTTGTGGCGGATCGCCTGCCGTTCGATCAAGGGGGCGCCGAAGGTCTTCCGCTCCCGCGCCCAGGCGACGGAGTCCTCGAAACAGGCCTTCATCGCGCCCAGGCAGCCCGCCGTCATCCCGATCCGCTCATAATTGAAGTTGCGCATGATGGCGAGGAAGCCGCGCCCCTCCTCCCCCAGCAGGTTCTCCGTCGGCACGCGCACGCCGTCGAAATGCAGGGTCGCCGTGTCGGAGGCCCACCAGCCCTGCTTGCGGGAGAGCGCGGTGCGGGAGAAGCCGGTGATGTCCGCCTCGACGAGGAAGAGGCTGATCCCCTTCATCCCCTCGCCGCCGGTTCGGGCGCCGACGACGTAAAAGGAGGATTTCGTGCCGCCGGTGATGAAGGTCTTTTCCCCGTCGATGACCCAATGGTTCCCATCCCGCCGCGCCCTGGTGGACATGTTGGCGACGTCGGACCCGCCGCCCGGCTCGGTGATGGCGAGGCTGGAGCCCTTCCGGCCGGAGAGGACATCCGGCAGGACGCGGGCGCGCAGCTCGTCCGTCCCGAGGAGGGCGATGGGGGCGACGGAGATGGAGCGGCCGTTGACCGCGGCGCCGACGCCGCCCGCGCCGCATCTCGCGATCTCCTCCTGATACGCGCAGCGCATGAAGGCGTCGTCGAAGCCGAGGCCGCCCCAGCGCTCCTCGATCCCGAAACCCCAGACGCCGAACGCGCCGAGGCGTTCGTGAAGGCTCCAGGGAACCTCGCCGGCCTCGTCCCAGGCGTCTGCATGGGGCGTGATTTCGGCGGCGACGAAGTCGGCGAGCGTTCGCCGCCATGCCGCGCGCTCCTCGGTCTCGAACGGATTTCGCATCTTCCCCCCGGTTTTTGCGGAGTGAAGCGGAGCGGGGGCCGCGCGGCAAGGGGCGGGCGGCGTCGAAGGCGGGCGACGCAACGGAAAGTTCACGAAAGCGTCGCGGCCCGGCTGATCTCGATCAACCGGGGAATCCCGCAGGCGGCGGAAGCTCGGCCTGTCCATGCAAGGGAGGCGAGGCGATGTTCGACAGGCTGGAGACGGGGCTGAGTTTTTCGGAGACGCGGCACGATCCGGCGCGCCCCGTGGCGCTCTCCTGCCGGAACGTGGATTTCCGGTTCGGGGAGAAGCAGGTGCTGTTCGACGTCTCGCTTGACATCCACAGGGGCGAGGTGACGGCCTTCGTCGGCCCTTCGGGCTGCGGCAAGACAACGCTGCTCAAGTGCTTCAACCGGATGCATGACGAGACGCGCGGGGCGGCGATGACCGGGCGCATCATGCTCGGCGGCGAAGACGTGAACGGCCCGGAGCAGGAGGCCTGCCGGCTCCGCAGCCGGTTCGGCTGGGTGGCGCAGCGGCCCAACCCGTTCGCCATGTCGATCAGGGACAACGTCGTGTGGGGCGCGCGCATCCACAATCTGGTTTACGGCCGCAAGGAAGAGGACGCGCTCGCGGAGCGGGTGCTGCGGGAGGTCGGCCTCTGGGACGAGGTAAAGGACCGGCTCGGCGCCTCCGGGCTCTCGCTCTCCGGCGGGCAGCAGCAGCGGCTCTGCATCGCCCGCGCGCTCGCCCTCTCGCCCGACATCCTGCTGATGGACGAGCCCTGCAGCTCGATCGACCCGATCGGCGCGGCGAAGATCGAGGAGATCATCCGCGGCTTCGGGGCTCGGGAGACGGTGGTCATCATCACCCACAACATGGAGCAGGCGGCGCGGCTGGCGCAGAAGATCGCCTTCTTCCACATGGGCCGGCTAGTGGAAGACCGCGACAGCGTGGAGTTCTTCACCCGGCCCGAAGCGCCCGAGGCGAAGGCGTGGCTCGCCGGCCGGTTCGGCTGAAGGGCGATTGACAGGCGCGGCCTTTCCGAAAAGGCTCCCCGTGCGATGGCAGGGGGGGCGGCATGAGAGACGCGACGGATTTTCTCGCCCCCGGCGGCGCGCTCCGGATCGAGGGGCGCGCGGGCGGGCCGCTCGACGGATTGACCTTCGTAGCGAAGGATCTGTTCGACGTCGCCGGAACTGTGACGGGTTGCGGCAACCCGGATTGGGCGCGGACGCATCGGCCGGCGGAGCGGCACGCCTTCGCCGTCTCCCGCCTGCTGGATGCGGGGGCGACGCTCGTCGGCAAGACGATCACCGATGAGATCTCGCTCGGCCTGCTCGGGGAGAACGCCTTCTACGGGACGCCGCTGAATCCGAGGGCGCCTGACCGCGTGCCGGGGGGCTCTTCTTCCGGTTCCGCCTCCGCGGTGGCGCAGGGCGTGGCCGATGTGGGGATCGGGACGGATACGGGCGGCTCGGTGCGCGTCCCCGCCAGCTTCTGCGGGCTCTACGGCATCCGCCCGACGCATGGGCGCCTGCCGCTCGACGGCATGGCGCCGCAGGCCCCTTCCTCCGACACGACGGGATGGTTCGCGCGGGACGCGGCGACCTTCGCCCGCGTCTCGGCGGCGATGTTCGGGGAGGGGGAGGCGCCGCTCCCGACACGGCTCGTGCTCCTGACGGATGCGTTCGGCTTCGCCGGGGCAGAGACGGAGGCGGCGCTCGCCCCGGCAGTGGCGCGGCTGGAACGGCTCATCAGCCCGGCGGAGCGGGCGCTGCTTGCGCCGCAGGGCCTATCCGTCTGGGGCCGGGCGCAGCGGACGCTTCAGATGGCGGAGGCCTGGGCGACCTTTCGCGACTGGGTGGAGCGGGAGGTCCCAGCCTTCTCCTACCTCGTCGCGCGCTCGCTCATGGCGGGGGCGACGATCCCGGCGTCGGAGCCGCCATGGGCCGCGCTGATGCGGGACGAGGCGCGCGCCCGGCTCGCGCAGCTGACCGCCGGCGGCGCCGTGCTCCTCATGCCGACGACGCCGGGCCCGGCGCCGCTGAAGGGCCTGCCGCTGCCGGAGATGGACAGGGCGCGGGACCGGATCAACTGCCTCTGCGCCCATGGCGGCCTCGCCGGCCATCCGCAGGTCAGCCTGCCGCTCGGGGAGGCCGGGGGCGCGCCCGTCGGCCTCTCCCTCATCGGCGCGCGGGGGGCCGACATGAGCCTCGTCGCCCTCGCCGCCGCGCTGGAGAAAGCCGCATGACCGAACCCGACCGCACGCCCAACATCCCCGAAGTGGTGGACGAGGTCCGCGCCCTCTTCGAACGCTACGAGACGGCGCTGGAGACGAAGGACGTGGATGTGCTGGACGACACGTTCTGGCGGAGCCCCCACACGATCCGCTATGCGCTGCACGAAAACGGCTACGGCTTCGACGAGATCCATGCCCATCGCGTGCGCCGCCCGCCGGGGCCGGGGATCAAGGAGCGGCGCATCCGCCTCGAAATCCTCACGTTGGGTCGGGATTTCGCGACCGTGAACCTCGAATTCAAGGTGCGGGGGCGGGAGCTGGTGGGCCGGCAGAGCCAGACCTGGGTGCGCTTCCCAGATCTCGGCTGGAAAGTGGTCGCCGCCCATGTCTCCACGGTCGGCGACCCGCTCTGGTGAAGGCGCCTCGCTTCAGTTCACGAGGCCCCATTTCACGCCGGTCTCGTCGAAGAAGCCGGAGAGCTTCTTCAGCTTCACCCAGTTGTTGACGTAGTTGATCCACACCTGATCGCCCTGCGGCAGGATCATCGCGATCGGGGAAGGCGCACGCGCCTCGGCCCCGGCGATGCGGACGACG
>JAUHWJ010000253.1 GCA_030424705.1 Alphaproteobacteria bacterium
GCATCTCCGGGCGGAGATCTGTTCAGAGACGCTGCTTGAGGAGCTGGCGGAGTTCGGCCCCGAAGACCGGATCGGCATCGTCTCGCTGATGGACCACACGCCGGGGCAGCGGCAGTTCCGCGACACCTCCAAGATGGCGGAGTATCTGACCGGGAAATACGGGCTCTCCGGCGAGTATCTCGACGCCTATTTTGCCCGGCTGAAGGCGCTTTCGGACCGGGTGCGGGAGCGGCACGAGGCGGGCGCGGTGGCGGAGGCGCGGAGGCTCGGCGCGCGGCTCGCCAGCCATGACGACACGACGCGGGAGGATGTCGCCGCCTCGGAGGCGCATGGCTGCATGCTCGGCGAGTTCCCCACCACGCGGGAGGCGGCGGAGGAGAGCCATGCGCGGGGCATCGCCGTCATCATGGGGGCTCCGAACTACCTTCGCGGCGGCTCCCATTCCGGCAATGTCGCGGCGGCGGAGCTGGCGGAGGCGGGATTGCTCGACATCCTCTCCTCCGACTACGCGCCCTCATCCCTCCTCATGGGCGCGGTGCGGATGGGGCGCGAGACGGGCGACCTCGCGCGCGGGATCGCGACGGTGACGGCGGCGCCGGCGAAGGCGGCGGGGCTGGAGGACCGGGGGCGGATCGCGCCGGGGCTCAGGGCCGACCTCGTGCGCTTCGCGATGGCGGGGGATTTGCCGGCGGTGCGGGCGGTGTGGAGCCGGGGCCAGCGCATCTGACTTGATCCACGTCAAATCGGGCCTGCCGGAAAGGTGTAAACCTTTCCTGACAGGGAGGCCCGACATGCGCATCGTACTCGTCCATCCGAACTATCATTCCGGCGGCGCCGAGATCGCCGGGAACTGGCCGCCCGCCTGGGTGGCCTATCTCGCGGGGCACCTCCGGGCGGCGGGGTTCCATGACATCCACTTCATCGACGCGATGACGAACGACCTGCCGGACGAGGCGCTGCGGGCGGAGCTTCAGCGGCTGAAACCCGACATCGTGGGGACGACGGCGATCACCCCCGCCATCTACAAGGCGGAGCGGGTGCTGGAGATTGCGCAGGAGGTGGCGCCGGACGCGCTCCGGGTGCTTGGCGGCATCCATGCGACCTTCATGTTCAAGCAGGTGCTCTCCGAGGCGCCCTGGATCGACGTGATCGTGCGGGGCGAAGGGGAGGAGATCTTCCAGGAGCTGGTGCGGACCTTCGCCGATGGGCGCTGGATGGAGGACCGTCGAAGGATCAAGGGCCTCGCCTTCCGCGACGGGGACGAGATCGTCTCCACCCCGGCGGCCTCCACGGTGAAGGACCTCGACGCGATAGACCCGGACTGGTCGCTGCTCGAATGGTCGAAATACATCTACATCCCGCTCGGGGTGCGCGTCGCCATCCCCAACATGGCGCGGGGCTGCCCCTTCACCTGCTCCTTCTGCTCGCAATGGAAGTTCTGGCGCGATTATCGCGTGCGCGACCCGAAGAAGGTGGCGGACGAGATCCAGCGGCTGGTGGAGGAGCAGAATGTCGGCTTCTTCATCCTCGCGGACGAGGAGCCGACGATCAACCGCAAGAAGTTCATCCAGTTCTGCGAGGAGCTGATCGCCCGCGGCCTGCCCGACAAGGTGAAATGGGGCATCAACACCCGCGTCACCGACATCATGCGGGACAAGGAACTGCTCCCGCTCTATCGCCGCGCCGGGCTCGTCCATGTCTCGCTCGGCACGGAGGCGGCGGCGCAGCTGAAGCTCGACCAGTTCAACAAGGAGACGAAGGTCGAGGAGAACAAGGAGGCGATCCGGCTCCTGCGCGAGGCGGACATCTTCGTGGAGGCGCAGTTCATCGTCGGGCTCGACAACGAGACGGCGGAGACGCTGGAGGAAACCTTCCGCATGGCGTGGGACTGGCAGCCCGACCTCGCCAACTGGGCGATGTACACGCCCTGGCCCTTCACCCCGCTCTTCCAGGAGATGCGGGACAAGGTGGAGATCTTCGACTTCGAGAAATACAACTTCGTCACGCCGATCATGAAGCCGGAGGCGATGGACCGGGGCGAGTTGCTGAACGGCGTGATGAAGAATTACCGCCGGTTCTATTCCCGCAAGGCGCTGTTCCATTATCCGTGGCGGGGCACGGGCTTCCGCCGGCGCTATCTGCTCGGTTGTCTCAAGGCGTTCCTGAAGGCGGGGTTCGAGCGGAAGTTCTATGACCTCGGCAAGGCCGGATACTGGGGCCCGCAATCGAAGAAGACGGTCAACTTCAACTTCGACCGGACGCGCACCATCGCCCCGGCGCAGATGGAGGACTGGGAGGCGAACGCCGACCGCGCGGCGCGGGCGAAGGCGAAGCGGGAGGGCGCGGGGGCCGTGAAGGCCTGCGGCGGCGGCGAGTTCCAGATGCCGGCGGAGTGAAGCCGTGGCGCGGGACCTCGCCGAGCCGCCGGCGCGGATCGGCCCCAACGCCCTGACGCAGACCGCGGCGGCGCTGACCGCGCTAAAGGGCGCGGCGGCGGCGGAGACGATCTTCGCCCGCGCCGGGCTCCTCCATCGCTGGCGGGAGCCGCCGGGGGAGATGGTGCCGGAGGCGGAGCCCGCCCGGCTCTTCGCCGCTGTGGCCGAGGCGCTCGGCGAGGCGGAGGCGCGGGCGGTTCTGGCGGAATCGGGGCGGCTGACGGGGGATTATATCCTCGCCAACCGGATCCCCGGCCCGGCGCGGGGGCTCCTGCGGCTGCTGCCTGCGCGGATTGCGGCGTGGATGCTGCTCTCCGCGATCCTGCGGCATGCCTGGACCTTCGCCGGCTCTGGGCGCTGCCGGGCTGAGGGGCTTTCACTGGTGATCGAGGGCAACCCTCTCAGAAGCCCCGGCGGGGTGTGGCATGAGGCGGTGCTTTCGCGGCTCTTCGCGCGGCTCGCCTCGCGCCGGGCGAAGGTTTCCCGTATTTCCGCCGCGCCGGAGCGGTTCGCGATCTCGCTCGGGTGAGTGCGCGCGGAGCGTGCAACCCTGCACTCCCGTTCGCGCATGGCCCGCATCATCTTCCCCTCATCGGCGCGCCGCAGGGGCCGCCGCGGAGACGGAGCGGAACGATGGCGAATTTCATGGCTGAACTGATCGGGCGCCCAGCGCTGAACGCGCTGGAGCGGGATGGCGCCCTCGGCGCGGGCTTCGCCGTCTCCCGCGCCGATCCGCGGTGGCGGCGGCTGGCGGAGGCGCTGACGGAGGCGGGCGGCCGGCGCGATTAGGCGCGGCCCGCGACCTCGTCCCAGAGGCGCATGGCCGTGCGGCGGAGAATGAGCCCCTCCTCCCACCGGTCGGAAAGCTCGCGCCCCTCCCCGTCCGTCATGGCGTATTCGGGGGGGCCGAGCTCGCAGAGGAAGACCGGCGCGCCCACGGGGTTGCGCGCCGCCCAGCTCTCGAAGCCCTTGCGCCAGAAGCCTTCGAAGAGATCGACCCATTTCCTGTGATGCGGGAAGCCGATCTGGAGCTGGATCTGCTGGCGGGAGGCGACGCGGCCCTGGAAGCTGTCCGACCGCTCCAACACGCGGCGGACCAGCTCCGCGTTCTCCGGCGAGAGGGGCAGGCGCATTTCCCGCCCGACGACGTAATGCGAGAGGTCGGCGCCCATGCGCATCTCCGGCACGGCGTCCAGCAGCTGCGCGGTGTAGAAGAGATCGGTGGTGATGCAATCCCTGTGCGCCTCGAAATGGAGGGGCATTCCGGCTTCCTCCCCCATCTCGATCCAGCGGCGGATGATCGGGATGCCGCCCTCGACCGAGAGCGGGAAGACGCGGCCGATCACGTCCACGAAGGGGGAGCCGAAATCCTTCGCCATGGCGATGGTTTCGCGGAGCGAGGCCACGGTTCCGGGGAAGGCGACGATGAGCGGCGTGAGGCCGAGCCGTTCGAGATGGGGGCGGACGGCGTGGGCCGTCGCCACGTCCGCGGCGCCGAGGTCGATGGCGAGGCCGTCATAGCCGGCTTCGGCCACCATCTCGCAGGCGGCTTCGAGCGGGAGCTTCACCCCGTCCCGCCCGTGGGGCTGCATCGCCCAGAGCGACTGGAAGACCTTGAGAGGCGGGCGATCAGTCATAGGCCACGCGGTCGAGCCGACCGTCCGGGCGGCGGGTGATCCAGACCTCGTTCATCGGGTAATCCGCCTCCGTCTTTCCGCCGGAGAGCTTCCGGATCAGCTCGGCCTGGAATTCGAGATAGCCCATGCGGTGCACCTCATGGCCGATGGTTCCCTCGATCTCGTCGTTCAGGTCCTTCAGCGACCAGAAGGGGACGGAGGGGAAGGTGTGGTGCGCGGTGTGATACTGCATGTTCCAGCACATCCAGCGCATCAGGGCGTTCGTGTCGGTCGAGCGCGTGTTCTCGAGGATGTTGGGCTCGTGGCTGAGGCCGAGATGCTCGATCGTGTTCTGGAGCTGGTGGACGGGCTTCATCACCAGCATCGGGGCGAGCCAGAGGATCAAGGCGGCCCAGGAGCCCGTCGCCAGCGAGACGAGCGCGACGAGGATATAGCCGGCGAGATGCAGGCGGCCTTCCCGCACCACGAGCGCCGTCTTCTCCCGCGGGATGTAGGGCTCCGTCACGATCCCGGCGGAGAAGCGCAACACGCGGCGGACGCGGCTGATCCAGTAGCCGGGGCCGAGCACCCACCAGAGATAGGAGCCGAGCGTGTAGGGC
>JAUHWJ010000254.1 GCA_030424705.1 Alphaproteobacteria bacterium
GCGGAGCGGGAGGCGGAGTTCCGCCGGCTGGTCGATGAGCTTTACGAGCGCGGCAAGGCGCTCAACGCCGCCTCCCTCCTCGAATTCGACGCGGTGATCGACCCGGCCGAGACGCGCGAAGCGATCCTCCGCGCGCTGGCGGCGGCGGGGCCGGCGCGGCCCGGGGCCCGCTATGTGGACGCGTTCTAGCCGGGCGGCCTTCCCTCCGCCCCGGCGCCTCGCCTAGGCTGGGGAAAACCCTGAGGAAGCACGCCATGGCCGACACACCCCCCTTACGCGCCGACCATGTCGGCAGCCTCCTCCGCCCGGCCTCCGTCGCCGCCGCGCGGAAGGCGCGCGCCGAGGGGCGGCTCGACGAGGCCGGGCTCCGCGAAGCGGAGGATGCGGCGATCCCCGCGCTGATCCGGATGCAGGAAAATGCCGGCCTCAAGGCGGTGACGGACGGGGAGGCGCGGCGCTCCTTCTGGCATTACGACTTCATGGGGATGCTGGAGGGGATGGAGCTGGTGGAGCGCAGCGAGGGCGTGCAGTTCGCCGGCGTGAAGCTCCGCCCGATCTTCCCCACCATCACCGGGCCGCTGGCCTTCCCCGACGATCACCCGATGCTGGAGCATTTCCGCTTCGTCGGGGCGCATACGTCGGTGACGCCGAAGATCTCGATCCCCGGCCCCTCCTGCCTCCATTTCCGCACGGCGAAGGCGGACATCGCCCCGCCCGAATACCAGGACCCGGAGGCGCTCTTCGCCGCGATCACCGCGGTCTACCGGAAGGCGGTGGCGAAGTTCCACGAGGCGGGCTGCCGCTATCTCCAGCTCGACGACATCTTCTTCGCCTATCTCTGCGACCCGAAGCATCGCGCCGACAAGGCGGCGGAGGGCTTCGACCCGGACGTGCTCATCGCCGCTTACGCCACGATGATGCGGGAGGCGATCAGGGACCGGCCCTCCGACATGGTGATCGGGATGCACATGTGCCGCGGCAATTTCCGCTCCACCCACGCCGCGACCGGGGCCTACGACCTCGCGGCGGAGGCGATCTTCTCCACCGGGGTGGACGTCTTCTTCATGGAATATGACAGCGAGCGCGCCGGCGGGCTGGAGCCGCTGCGGCTCCTGCCGAAGGGGCGACAGCGCGTCATGCCCGGCTTCGTCACCACGAAGACCGGCGCGCTCGAAAGCCTCGACGATCTCCGCCGCAAGTTCGACGAGGCGGCGAAATTCGCCGATCTCGGCCAGCTCGGCATCGCCCCGCAATGCGGCTTCGCCTCGACGGAGGAGGGCAACGCGATCACGGAGGACGACCAGCGGCGGAAGCTAGACCTCGTCGTCGCCTGTGCGGAGGCGATCTGGGGCGAGGTTTGACCTCGATCAAGGCGCGCGCTCCCCGCGCTGCGCTTCATCGGCAGGCCGGCCAAGGGCGCCGCGCATGCAGACGAGGCGAAAACCATGTTCTCAGTGGGGCAAAAAAAATCCCTTGCCGGCTTCCTGATCGCGGCGGCGGCATTCCCCCTCCATAGCGCCGCCGCCGCGCCTTTGGATTTCAAAGGCTCGCTCGGGGAAGGCGGCTTCACCCGCTACGTTCCTCCCGTGACGAACCCGATCTTCAACGAGACGCCGCTGATCACGACGGAGATCCGGCCGATCTATTTCCGCCAGAAGATCCCTTCGGATTTCCCCTCGGGCGGCGGCGATATCGACGTCGTCGCGGCGCAGCTCCGCGTCGCCATCACGAACCGGCTCGGCTTTCTCGCGACGACGGACGGCTACGCCTGGGCGGATTTCGACGCGGCGCTGCCGGATTCCTCCGGCTTCGCCGACCTCGCCGTCGGGCTCAAATACGCGGTGGTCTATGACCCTTCGGCCGGCGAGGCGCTGACCCTCGGCCTCCGCTACACGCTGCCGAGCGGCAACCTCGACGTGGGGACCATTGACCTCACGGGCTATGGCGCCGGCTCGCTCCACATCTTCGCCAGCGGGCTGAAGCAGAGCGGGCCCTGGCAGTTCCAGGGCAATGTCGGCGTGCAGCAGGCGCTCTCGGGCGACGCGACCTCCTTCGCCTATGGCTCGGCCCATGTGAGCTACGAGATTCTCCCCGGCCTCTATCCGCTGGCGGAGCTCAACGTCTTCCTGCCCTATGACGGGGGGCACCGCCTGCCCGGCTCGCAGCTGACGGGCGTGGACGTGGCGGATTTCGGCTCATCCGACCCGAAGAACAGCGTCACGGTCGCGGGCGGGCTCCGCTATCGCCCGGCGGAGAACGTGATCCTCGGCGGGGCGTTCGAATACAACGTCTCGGAGAGCGCGGACCATCTGATGGAATGGCGCGCGATGTTCGACGCGGTGATCCACTTCTGAACCCCGGCGGGCGGCGTCAGGCCGCCCGCGACGAGGCGAGCCGCAGCACCTGCCAGTAGCTGCGGCCGATCTCCATCCGCGGCCCGTGCCCCTTTTCCAGCATCAGGGCGTGGAGCCTCGGCAGGTTCCGGCAGGGGACGTGCATCACGAGGTGATGTTCAAGGTGGTAGTTCACCCAGTAGGGCGCGAGGAGGAGGCGAAGGAGCCAGCCGGCCTTCGTCGTCCGCACATTCCGCAGGGGATCGTCGGAGAACTCCACCGCCCCGTGCTCCGCGATGTTGCGGACGCGGAGGACGAGCTGGAACCAGGTGAGGAGCGGCAGCAGCCAGAAGGCGAACCACCACCACCATGCGCCCGCCGCCCACATCGCCGCGAAGAGGGCGGCGTTGGCGACGAGCGCGCGGCCGAGCACCGGGCCGGAGAAGGCCTGCGCAAGGTCCTGGCTCGTCGCGCCCTCGCTTTCGCCCGCCATCTTGAAGGCGAACATGATCTGCTGCGCCCGCTGCCGCACGCCCGTCTGGCCGGAAATGTCCCGCCAGAGCTTCCGGAGGAGCGAGGCGCGGGTGCAGGGGAAGGGGCGCGAGAGCGTGAGGTCCGGGTCTTCCTCCGTCTGCGTGAAGCGGTGATGCTTCAGGTGATAGCGGCGATATTCCTGCATGTCGGCGAGGATGGGCCGGCCACAGAGCCATTCGCCCGCCCATTCGTTGAGGGCGCGGTTGCGGAAGAGGGCGGAATGCGCCGCCTCGTGCATCAGGATCGCGAGGCCGAGCTGGCGGGAGCCGATGAGGACGACCGCGAGGAGGAAGGTCAGCGGGTTCGGCCAGAGGGCGAAGAGCACGAGCGCGGCGGCGATCACGCCCCAGCAATGGAGAAGGAGGAGCGCGCCCCAGAGGTTGGACCGCCGCGCGAGCGGGCGGATTTCCTCGGGCGTCAGGAAGGCCTTGCCGGGGGTCATCGGAACCTCGCGGGCCGCTTCTCGAGGAAGGCCGAGGCGCCCTCGATCCCCTCCGCGCCACCGAGCGCGTGGGCTATCGAGACCGCCTCCGCCTCCAGCTGCGCGTCGAGCCCGGCGCCTTCGGCCTGCCGGATCAGGCGCTTGATCCCGGCCATGGACTCCGCCGGCCCCTCGGCCAGCTCCGCGGCCCAGGCGAGGGCGGCGGCCACCGGGTCGGGCGCGAGGCGGTTGACCATGCCGAGATCGTGGAGGCGGGCGGTGGAGACGCGCCCGCCGGTCAGCGCCATCTCGGTCGCGAAATGCCGCGGCAGGGCGCGGGCGAAGCTCCAGGTCGCGCCGCCGTCCGGCGTGATGCCTATCTTCACATAGGCGAGCATGAAATAGGCGTCCGGCGCCGCCACGATGAGGTCCGACGCCGCGGCGAGCGAGGCGCCGGCGCCCGCCGCGCCGCCCTCCACCGCCGCGATGACGGGGCGGGGGCAGTCGCGGATCGCGCGGATGAGCTCATGGAGCCGGTCCACCCCCTCCCGCCGCTTCTCGAAAGGCTCCTTGTGGGCCACGGCGAGGCGCTTCACGTCGCCCCCGGCGCAGAAGAAGCCGCCGGCGCCGGAGATCACGACGGCGCCGATCTCGGGCGCGGAGGCCGAGGCGATGGCGGGGATCATCCCGTCATAGAAATCCATCCCGAAGGCGTTGCGCTGCTGCGGCGCGTTGTTGACGAGGTGCAGGACGCGCCCGACCCGCCGGACGATCACCCGCTCCGCCGTATCCGCAGCCGCATCAGACATGTCTCTCTCCCGCATCTTCGAGGGGCTTCGCGCGGCCCCGTCCGGCAACCCTGATATCGCCGAAGCGGCGTTCGAGGTAGAACTTCGTGAGAAGGTTCCGCGCTGCGCGCATCCGGTAGGCGGCGGAGGCGCGATGGTCGCTGAGCGGCGTGAAATCCTCGGTGAGCGCGGCGGCTGCGGCGGCGATTGCGGCTTCGTCAAGCGGCCTTCCGAGCAGCGCCCGCTCCGCCGCCCGCGCCCGTTTCGGCACGCCCGCCATGCCGCCGAAGGCGATGCGCGCGAGCGTCGTCATCCCCGCCTCCTCCCGCACATGGATCGCCGCGAGGAGGGAGGAAATGTCCTGGTCGAAGCGCTTCGAGATCTTGTAGCAGCGAAGGTCCATCGGATCGACGGGGCGGGGAACGTCCACGAACTCGACGAACTCGCCGGGCCGGAGGTCCTGCCGCCCGTATTCGATGAAGAAGGTCTCCAGCGGAATCTCGCGCCGCGTTGCACCCCGGCGGAGCGTGAGCCGCGCGCCGAGGGCGATCAACGCCGGCGCCGCGTCTCCGATCGGGGAGCC
>JAUHWJ010000255.1 GCA_030424705.1 Alphaproteobacteria bacterium
GTCTCGATCTCGGGAGCGGGCGATGAAGGCGCTCAAGGCGGCGGGGTTCTGGGCGCTGATCGCCGCCATCCTCCTCTTCGCGCTCTTTCCCTTCTACTACGCGATCCTCACCTCGCTGGAGAGCGGGACGGCGATCTTCACCCCGAACTACCTGCCGGAGGCCTTCGATCTCTCGAATTACACCTTCGTGCTGGGGCAGGGCGTGTTCGGTCGGAACGTCCTCAACTCCATCCTCGTCGCGACGTTGACCGTCGCCATCTCGCTCGGTCTCGGCCTCACGGCGGCCTTTGCGCTCGCGCGCATCCCGTTTCGCGGCCGGGGCCTGATGCTGATGACGATTCTCTCCGTTTCGATGTTCCCGCAGATCGCCGTTCTGGCCGGGCTCTTCGAGACGGTGCGCGCCCTCGGCCTCTACAATTCTCACGGGGCGCTGATCTTCAGCTATATGATCTTCACGCTGCCCTTCACCGTCTGGGTGCTGACCACCTTCATGCGCGACCTGCCGAAGGAGTTGGAGGAAGCCGCGATCATGGATGGCGCCTCGCCCTTCGTCATCGTGACCCGCGTCTTCCTGCCGCTCATGTGGCCGGCGATGGCGACGACGGGCCTTCTCGCCTTCATCCAGTCGTGGAACGAATTCCTCTTCGCGCTCACCTTCGTCTCGAGCGCCGAGATGCGGACGGCGCCGGTCGCCATCGCGCTCATCTCCGGCGCCTCGGCGCAGGAAACGCCTTGGGGGCCGATCATGGCGGCCTCCGTAACCGTCACCATGCCGCTCGTGATCCTCGTCCTGATCTTCCAGCGGCGGATCGTGGCGGGGCTCACGGCGGGCGGGGTGAAGGGATAGGAGAACGCATGGCCCGTCTGAGCCTCGAAAAAGTCTCGAAATCCTTTGGCGCCGCGAAGGTGATCCGCGAGGTCGATCTCGAGATCGAGAAGGGCGAGTTCGTCGTCTTTGTCGGCCCCTCGGGCTGCGGCAAGTCCACGCTCCTGCGCCTCATCGCCGGGCTGGAGGAGATCACCTCGGGCGACCTGCGCTTCGACGGAGACCTGATGAACGACCGCCCGCCGGCGGCGCGCGGCGTCGCCATGGTGTTCCAGTCCTACGCTCTCTATCCGCACATGACGGTCCGTAAGAACATGGCCTTCGGGCTGAAGCTCGCCGGCGCCGGGCGCAATGCGGTGGAGGAGAAGGTGCGGGAGGCGGCACGTATGCTCGCGCTGGAGCCTTATCTCGACAGGCTGCCCAAGGAGCTTTCCGGCGGCCAGCGCCAGCGCGTCGCCATCGGCCGCGCCATCGTGCGGGACCCGCGCGTCTTCCTCTTCGACGAGCCCCTCTCCAATCTAGACGCCGCGCTCCGCGCCCGCACGCGGGTGGAGATCGCGGCGCTCCATGAGCGGATGGAGGGGGCGACGATGATCTACGTCACCCATGACCAGGTCGAGGCGATGACGCTGGCGGACCGGATCGTCGTGCTGAACGAGGGGCGGGTGGAGCAGGTCGGCGCGCCGATGGAGCTTTATTCCCGCCCCGCCACCCGCTTTGTCGCCGGCTTCATCGGCGCGCCTGCGATGAATCTTCTGCCCGCCGAGGCGAAAGGCGACGAGGTGCGACCCGAGGGCGGCGCTCCGGTCCGCCTCGGAAATGGCGCGGCGCGAGCCCGAGCGCTCGGCGTTCGGCCCGAAGATCTCGCGCCCGCCTCGGAGGAGGAAGCGCTCTTCACGGGGCGCGTCTCCCTCGTCGAGCGTCTTGGGGAGGCGGAATTGGCGCATCTCGCGCTTGAAGGCGAGGCCTCCGTGATCGTGAAGCTGCCGCGGGGCTCCGACGCGAAGCGGGGCGAGATGCTTTCGGTGGCCGCTCCGGCGGAGTCGATCCATCTCTTCGACGAAGCGGGGCGGCGGATCGGCTAAGTCAGTCGAGCAGCGAAGCGAAGGCCCGCGCCCCCGCCGCCGGCCCTTCCGGGTGTGACCAGACGGCCGCGCCAACCGCGATGAAATCCGCATGAGGAGCCAGCGTCTCCGCCAGCGCAAGCGTCATCCCCCCCTCCGCGACCGAGGGCGTGGTGATCGTCTCCGCCCACCATTCGAAGAGCGCTTCGTCCGCGATCTCCCCGGCGCCCAGCGTGCTTTCCGCCACCGGCCCGAGCGAGACGTAATCCGCCCCCGCTTCGGCGAGCGTCATCCCCATATGGCGGGAGGCGCCGGCATGGGCGCCGACGATCGCCTCCTCCCCCAGCGCCTTCCGCGCCTCCCGCACCGAAAGCCGCGGATTGGCGAGATGCGCGCCGTCGAGCCCGAGCGGGCGGGCGAGGCGGAAATGATCGGTCAGAACCAGCGCCACGTCATGCCCGAGGCAGACCTCGCGCAAGGGGTCGGCGACAGCCCGGATCACGGCCTCCTCCTCTGCCGCGAAGCGGAGCCGCACGCAGGCGGCGGGCGCGGCGGAGAGCGCGGCGTCCAGCAGCGGCGCGAAGGATGCGCCCTCGCAAAGCGGCGGGGTGAGGAGATAAAGGCGCGGCTCGGTCATCGCGGCTCCATAGCGGAGCGGGGGCGGGCGGGGAAGGGGGCGCTACTTCAAGCGGAGCGGCAACCCCGCCGCCACGAACTCCACCCGGTCCGCCGCCGCCGCGATGCGCTGGTTGAGCCGCCCCTGCTCGTCCCGGAACCGGCGCGAAAGCGGCTCCATCGGCACAAGGCCGAGGCCGATTTCGTTCGAGACGAGGATGACCGGCCCCTGCGCCGCCCGCAAAGCCGCGATCAGCCGCGCCGTCTCCGCCTCCGGCTCCCGCCCCGCCGCCATCAGGTTGGCGAGCCAGAGCGTAAGGCAGTCGACCAGCGCCGCGCGCTCCCCCGCCTCATTGAGCGCCGCGGGAAGGTCGAGCGGCGCCTCGATCAGCGCCCAGTCCTCCCCCCGCTCCGCCTTGTGGCGGGCGATGCGCTCCGCCATCTCCCCGTCCCCCGCCTCCGCCGTCGCGATGAAGGCGCGGGGCGGCGCGGCGAGCGCCAGCGCGCGGGCGGACTTGCCGGAGCGGGCGCCGCCGAGGATGAGCGTGATCTCAGGCATCGGGCGCCTCCAGCGCGGTGGCGAACGGGATCTTCCGGGCGAAAGCCTCGGTGAAGCTGAGCCCCGCCCGGGCGATCAGGAGCGCGCGGATCGGCCCGGCATGGGTCACCAGCGCCGCCTCCGGCCCGGCCTCCGCCGCCGCCGCCAGCACCCGCGCCTCGAGCGCGGCGAAGGTCTCGCCCCCCGGCGGCGCGCGGCGGCGCGGGTCCTCCGCCCAGGGGTCGGATTCGCGGCGGGGAATGGCGAACCAGCGCTTGCCCTCCCAGGCCCCGAAATCGAGCTCCAGCAGCCGCTCGTCAAAGCGGAGCGCCGCGCCCGAAGCCTCCGCCAGCGCCTCGGCCAGCGCGCGGGCGCGGAAGGCGGGGCTCGCCACGACCAGCCGGAAGGGCTGCGCCGCCCGCCGCGCCGCCGCGATCTCCGCCCGCGCCGAGGGCGCGAGCCCGATGTCGAGCCGCCCGTAGCAGAGCCCGGGCTCCGCCGCCGGCGTCGGATGCCGGTAGAGGATCATACGAGCCCCGCCAGCAGCAGCAGCGCGCCCGTCTGCCCGATCTGCTCCGCCGCGCCGAGCGTATCCCCGGTATAGCCGCCGATCCGCCGCGTCGAGTATCGAAGGAGCAGCAGCGCAAGGGCCAGCGCCAGCGCCAGCGCCAGCACGCCCGCGGCCCCGCATAGCAGCGCCGCGCAGGCGGCCGTCAGGATCGCGAAACCCGCCTCGCCCCGCGTCGTCCCCGCCGCCTCCCTCGCCGCGCCCTCTTCCCGTGC
Organism: Alphaproteobacteria bacterium; assembly: GCA_030424705.1. GTDB lineage: Bacteria > Pseudomonadota > Alphaproteobacteria > Rhodobacterales > Rhodobacteraceae > Pikeienuella. Next base: position 3,827 of record JAUHWJ010000255.1, read on the forward strand.
ATAGGCCCCGAGCGCGAGGGTCAGCGCGATTCCGGCCCTCCCCGCCGGCAGCGCGACGAGGAGCGCGAGCGCCCCCGCCTCCGGTTCGAGCGACGCCAGCGCCGCCCAGCGAAGCCCGAGCGAAAAGACAAGCGAAAGAGCGCCGTAGGTCCCAATCCTCGAATCCCGCATGATCTCTAACGCCCGCTCCCGCGGCGCATGACCGCCGAGCGCATCGGCCGTGTCCGCCAGCCCGTCCTCGTGCAGACCGCCCGTAAGGACGACGACGAGCAGAAGCGCCAACCCCGCCGCCGCAGCAGCCGGCAGCCAGAGGTTCAGCGCCAGCCAGAGCCCCGCCGCCGGCAAGGCGAGCAGGAAACCGACCGCCGGATACCACCGCGCCGCCCGCGCCAGCCGCCCCGGCTCCCAGCCCGGATCGGGGAGCGGCAGCCGCGTCAGGAGCTGCGCGGCGGAGAGGAAGCGCGCCAGCTCCCGCTTCACCCGGCCTTCCCCGAAACGCCCGCGCTTTCGAAGCTCGCCATCTCGTTCAGCATCGCCGCAGCCGCCGTGACGAGCGGCAGCGCGAGGAGCGCGCCGGACCCTTCGCCGAGCCGCAGCCCGAGATCGAGGAGCGGCGCGCCCGCCTCCGGCGCCGCCTCGATCATCAGCGCATGGCCCGGCTCCGCGCCCCGGTGAGAAAACTGGAGGAAGGGCGCGAGCCCCGGCCGCGCCTTCAGGGCGAGGAGCGCGGCGGCGGTGGCGATGAACCCGTCCACGAGAACCAGCGCGCGGGCGGAGGCCGCGCCGAGCGCCGCGCCCGCCATCGCCGCAATCTCGAGCCC
>JAUHWJ010000256.1 GCA_030424705.1 Alphaproteobacteria bacterium
CGGGACCGTGAAGACGATCATGGTCAAGTGCCGCATCGATACCGAGGTGGAGATCGAATATATCGAGAATGGCGGGGTGCTCCATTACGTGCTCCGCAATCTCGCGAAATCGGCGGCCTGATCCGGAGGGCGCGCCTTCAGGAGGAACCCTCATGATCCGCGCGCTCGTTCTCGCCGCTCTCCTCGCCGGCCCGGCCGAGGCCGGCGGGATCGTCTCCTCGGTGGACGTCGCCTCGCTCTCTAAAAGCCAGGCGACGCCGCTCGGGCTCTATCTCCTGCCTCGGGACGCGCAGGCCGCGCTGGAGGCGGACCCCTCCATCGTCTTCATCGATGTGCGCGACCCTGTGGAGGTTTCCTTCGTCGGCCACGCCGCGCCGATGGACGCGAACGTGCCGCTCGCCGTGGCGACGCGCGCCTTCAACCCGAAGGCCGGCGCCTACAGGATGGAGCCGAACAAGGGCTTCGTGGCTGAGGTCGACGCGCTGATGGCGCGGGAGGGGAAGGGCAAGGGCGACCCGGTCTTCCTCATCTGCCGCTCCGGCTCCCGCTCCGCCCGCGGCGTCGAGATGCTGGCCGCCGCCGGCTACACGAATGTCTGGAACCTCGTCGAAGGCTTCGAGGGCGACGCCGACGAAAAGACCGGCGCGCGGAGCCTCAACGGCTGGCGCAACGCCGGCCTCCCCTGGGCCTACAAGCTGAGCGAGGCGCAGGCCTGGTCGCCCGCCGCCGAGTGAGGCGGGCGCACAGGGCGCTCAGCACTCCTTGCAGGTCTTGAGCCCGACGAGGGCGTAGAGCGGGCAGAACTTCACGAAGGCGGTGGCGACAAAGATCGCGCCGACATAGCCCCAGGGCGCGAAGACGCCCGTCGCGGCGAGGGCGATCAGCGCCGCGCCGAGCACGAGGCGGAGCATGCGGTCGGCGGAGCCGAGATTGGTTTCGAATTTCATGGCTGCTCTCCTTCTGTCTGAGCCGCCCCCTTCTCGCCCCTCTTCGCGCCCGCGTCAGTGACAAGGTCACGCAAGCCCGGTCAGGTTGCGGGTCGCCCGCGCCCCTCGGCCGCGAGAATCGCCGCCGTCGCCGGCCAGGCCAGCGCGTCGGCGACCGACTTGTCGCGGCAGAACCGGTTGCAATAGCCGATCACGACGCCGTCGATCTCCGCCAGCGAATCGGCGGCGACGGGCTTGCCGGAATAGGGGCAGGCCTCGTTGACGGGCTTAACGCCCTCCACCGCCCGCGCCGGCAGCGGCGGCTCGCCCGGGCCGAAGGCGCCGGTGACGGGCAGGTCCGCCACATCCTCCTCCACCACATGCGGATTGACGACCGCCATCGCCCGCCAGCGGCGGAAGGCGGGGACGCGGTGCAGCGCCTCGATATAGGCGTCATCCTCCGGTCCGCGCGGCAGTCCGAAGGAGGCGAAGCGGGAGGCGACGGGGAGGTAGAACGCGTCCGCCGCCGTGAAACGTTCCCCGAAGAGGAACGGCCCCCCGCCGCCGAACCGCCTCCGCGCCCAGGACCAGAGCGCGCGGATGCGCGCGACATCCGCCAGCACCGCCTCGCTCGGCTCGTAGCCGGAATAGACGGCCTTGAGGTTCATCGGGCAGGCGGAGCGGAGCGCGGAGAAGCCGGAATGCATCTCCGCCGCCAGCGCCCGCGCCGCGGCCCGCGCGGCGGGCTCCGCCGGCCAGTGCCCGGCCTCCGGATGCCGCTCCGCCAGCGTCTCCGCGATGGCGAGACTGTCCCAGACATGGAACGCCTCCGGCCCTTCGCCGATCTCCAGCGCCGGCACCGTCCGCGCCGGGGCGACGCGCGCGAGCAGCGCCTCCCATTCCGGGCTCGGCCAGTTCGCCTGCGTGACGGCGCAGGAAAGGCCGAACGGCTCGAACATCATCCAGCCGCGCAGCGACCAGCTGGAATAGGCGCGATCCATCACGAAAAGGCGGTAGGTCATGGCTTTCTCCTTCCCCCGCAGGATACGCGGCGCCCGTCCCGATGGCGAATTCGGTTTCGTGATCGGCCCCATCGCCTGCGGCGAAGGCGCGCACCTGCGCAGGAATTCGCGGAAAAGGCGATCCCGCGCACCGGAAGGGTGATCCGTTCCGCCGCCCGCTGCGTAACCCGACCGAGAACGACGAAGATCGGTCAGGGAGACGAAGCGATGGCGAAGCAGGACATGCAGACCGACGCCGCCTTCACGCGCAATGCGATGAAGGCCGAACTTCTGGACGCGGAGACGGAGCGCAATCTGGCGCTCGCGTGGCGGGACGAACGTTGCGAGCGCTCGCTGCACCGCCTCATCAACGCCTATATGCGCCTCGCCATCTCCATGGCCTCGAAATACCGCCGCTACGGCGCCCCGATGGCGGACCTGATCCAGGAGGCGGGCGTCGGCCTCCTGAAGGCGGCGGAGAAGTTCGACCCGGACCGCGGCGTCCGCTTCTCCACCTACGCCTCCTGGTGGATCAAGGCGTCCATTCAGGATTATGTGATGCGGGACTGGTCGATGGTCCGCACCGGCTCGACCTCCTCGCAGAAGGCGCTCTTCTTTAACCTCCGCCGCGTCCGCTCGAAGATCGAGCGGGAGCGCGGGCCGGCGACGGACGGGCGCATGGCGCACGAGATCCGCGTCGAGATCGCGGAGGAAGTCGGCGTGCCGCTCCGCGACGTGGAGATGATGGAGGCGCGGCTTTCCGGCTCCGACTTCTCCCTGAACGCGACGCAGGCGACGGAGGACGGCCGCGAATGGATCGAGGCGCTGGAGGATCAGGAGCCGCTCGGCGCCGAGACGGTCGCCCGCACCTCCGATCTCTCCGCCGCGCGCGAGTGGATCGTCGACGCCTTCGACGCGCTGACCGACCGGGAGCGGATGATCATCCGCCGCCGCAAGCTGGCGGACGAGCCGGACACGCTTGAAAGCCTCGGCTCCGAACTCGGCCTCTCCAAGGAGCGGGTGCGCCAGCTGGAGGCGCAGGCGCTCCGCAAGATGCGCGCGCGGCTCGAAACGAGGCATGGCGAAGGCCCGGCGATGCTGGCGGGCGCGATCTGAGCCCGCGCCGTCAATGACCTTGCGCCCCGGGCGGTCGGGGCGTATATGAACTTCCAGATAGCGGCGTCCTCGCTTTTCGGGGCGGGGGCCGAACCGGATACGGAGCGGGCCGCGAGGCCCGCTTTTCGTTTTCAGGAGTCCCTCTTTGGCAGACATGCTCGCCAAGGCGCCGATGGACCGGCGCATCGCCGACATCATCGCGCCGAGCGTGGAATCGATGGGATTCCGCCTCGTGCGCGTGCGGCTGATGAGCGGGCGGGTCGCGACGCTGCAGATCATGGCGGAGCGGCCGGACGGCGGCATGGAGGTGGAGGATTGCGTCCAGCTTTCGCGCCGTCTTTCCGCCGTGCTGGACGTGGAGGATCCGATCGAGGGCGAGTATACGCTCGAAGTGTCCTCCCCCGGCATCGACCGGCCGCTGACCCGGCCCGATGATTTCGAGCGCTGGGCGGGCTGGACGGCGCGGCTCGAGACCGAGGCGCTGATCGACGGGCGCAAGCGCTTCAAGGGCGAGCTGCGCGGCGTCGAGGATGGCGAGATCCTGATCGAGATCGAGCCGGACAAGGTGATCGGCCTGCAGTTCGACTGGCTGGCGGACGCGCGGCTCGTCCTGACGGACGAGCTGATCGCGGAGAGCCTGAAGGCGCGCAAGGCGCAGGGTTTCGACCCCGGCGATGTCCCCGAGGGCTTCGACGAGGTCGAGGAGCATACCGACGAGGAAGAGGACGAGGCCGCCGCCCGCAAGGACGGGCGCGGCGAGCGAGAGGACGCCTGAGATGACCAACAGCGCCGTCAGCGCCAACCGGCTTGAACTTCTCCAGATCGCGGACGCGGTCGCGCGAGAGAAGCTGATCGACCCCGATCTCGTGATCGAGGCGATGGAGGACAGCCTCGGCAAGGCCGCCCGCTCCCGCTACGGCGCCGAGCTCGACATCCGCGCGCATATCGACCGCAAGACCGGCGAGATGACGATGTTCCGCGCCCGGGAGGTCGTCGAGGAAGTCGAGAACCCCGCCATCGAGATCAGCCTCGAGGATGCGCAGGCGAAGAACCCGGAGGCCGAGGTCGGCTCGATCATCACCGACCCGCTGCCGCCGATGGATTTCGGCCGCGTCGCCGCGATGACGGCGAAGCAGGTCATCGTCCAGAAGGTGCGGGATGCGGAGCGCGAGCGCACCTACAACGAGTTCAAGGACCGTGTGGGCGAGATCATCAACGGCGTCGTCCGCCGGATCGAATACGGCAACGTCATCGTCGATCTCGGCCGCGGCGAGGGCATCATCCGCCGCGACCAGCTCATCGCGCGCGAGGCCTTCCGGGTGGGGGACAGGGTGCGCTCCTATATCCGTGAGGTGAAGGAGGATGCGCGCGGGCCGCAGATCATGCTCTCCCGCACCGCGCCGGAATTCATGGCCGCCCTCTTCAAGATGGAAGTGCCGGAGATCTATGACGGCGTCATCGAGATCAAGGCCGTGGCGCGCGACCCGGGCTCCCGCGCCAAGATCGGCGTCATTTCCTACGATTCGGGGATCGACCCGGTCGGCGCCTGCGTCGGCATGCGGGGCTCCC
>JAUHWJ010000257.1 GCA_030424705.1 Alphaproteobacteria bacterium
TCCTGGAATGCGACCGAGACGAGCGCTGTCGCCCCCGCCATCAGAACGCCGCCCGCCGCGATCAGCGCCATCCGCCGCTTTTTCCGCGTCAACGCCATGTCACGTCTCCTCCTTCCCGTTCGCGGCCAGCGCCGCGTTCACTTCCGCCCCGAATATCACAACTGCGCCTGTCAAATAAAAGAAGAGAAGCGTCACAATGACGCCCGCGAAGGCGCCATAGGTCACGGTGTAGTCCGGCGCGAAGGCGAGATAGAGCGAGAAGCCGGAGGCGCCCGCGATCCACAGCAGCGTCGCGACGATCGCGCCGGGGAGGATCGCCTTCCATTTCGGGGCCTTGCTCGGCAGCCAGCGATAGACGATCGAGAGGAAGAGCGTGAAGCCAATCACGCCGATCAGATAGCGGATCGGCCCGATCCCGCCCGGCGGCGTAAACCCCGTCCACGCCTCCGCAAGCCGCAGCGCGAGCGGCGCGAGGATGATGACGAAGCCGAGCGCCGTGAAGGTCACCGCCGCCAGCAGCACGAAGCCGAGCGCCACCGCCCGGCGAAACAGGAACCCGCGCGAGGCCGGCGCCTCATAGGCCCGGTCGAGCCCGACGCGCAGCGCCTCCACCGCGTTGGAAGCGACATAGACCGCGCCGAGCCCCGCAACGGTCAGCAGCCCGCCGCGGCTTTGCCCGATCACCTCGTCAAGCACGGGGAGCAACGTCTTCGCGATATGCTCCGGCGCGAGGTCCACCAGCGCGTCGAAGACGGCGCGGCTGTCCTCCGGGCCGATCAGGACGCCGGCGAGGCTGAAGAAGAAGATCGCGAAGGGAAAGAGCGAGAGGAAGACGGAATAGGCGATGAATCCCGCCATCGCGAAGCCGTCATGCGCGTCGAAGCGCCGATAGGCGGCGAGGGTGACGCGCCACACGGTCACGGGAAGAGCGGCGCCGCCTCCAGCCCCGTCGTCTCCGGCAGGCCGAGAGCGATGTTCGCGCACTGGATCGCCTGGCCGGAGGCGCCCTTCACGAGGTTGTCGAGCACGGAGACGATGATCGCCCGGCCCGGCCGCCGGTCCGCGAAGACAGCGATGCGGTTGAGGTTCGAGCCCCGCACATGCCGCGTCTGCGGCGCGTCGGAGCCGAGCGGCAGCACGTCGACGAAGGGCTCCCCGGCATAGCGCGCGGCGAGCGTCTCATGCACCTTGAGCGCGTCGCCATGCACATAGATCGTGGCGAGGATGCCCCGGTTCGCCGGGATCAGATGCGGCGTGAAGCTGACGATCACGGGCCGCCCCGCCGCCTTCGAAAGCTCCTGGTCGAACTCCGCCGTATGCCGGTGCTTGGCGACGTTGTAGGCGTCGATCCCCTCGGTGATCTCCGAATAGAGCTTCCGCTCGGAGGGCGCGCGGCCGGCGCCGGTGATCCCGGTCTTCGAATCGATCACGATATGGTCGGGGTCGATGACCTTCGACTCCAGCAGCGGCACGAGCGGCAGGAGCGCGTTGATCGCGAAGCAGCCCGTTCCGGCGATGAGCCGCGCCGTCTTCATCTCCTCCCGATAGAATTCGGGCGCGCCATAGACGGCAATCTTCTGGAGTTCGGGCGAGAGGTGCTTGCCCCCGTACCATTTCTCGAAGGTCGCGACATCCCTGAGCCGGAAGTCGGCGGAAAGGTCCACCACCTTCACCCGCTCCGGCACGCGCACGATCACGGCTTGCGCGGCGGCGTGCGGCATGGCGCAGAAGGCGAGGTCCACGCCCTTCCACTCCACCTCGTCCAGCGTCGTGAGCGCCGGGAGCGGCAGATGCGCGAGATGGGGGAAGACCTCCCCCATGCTCATCCCCGCCTTCCGGTCCGCCGTCATCGCGACGATCTCGAGCACGGGATGGGAGTGGATCAGGCGCACGAGCTCCGCCCCGGTATAGCCGGAGGCGCCGAGGATGGCGGTCTTGTAGGTCTTCGTCATGGCGAGGCTCACGCTGCGGTTGCGCGGCCTCTTACGCCATGAAGCCGGGGAAATCCACCGCGCGCCCTGCGCCCGCAAAAGGTTTCGGGCCGGGCGCGGCGTCATATTCCGCCCACGCAACAGGCTGCGCCCGCCCCCATCTTTCTCCGGTTCGCGATGGGCGCCGCCTGCTTCGCGCCGAAGCCGTAGCGTCGCTTTTGTCCGGACAAGCGCAATACGTTTGCAATACGCTTGTAATACGCTTGTAATATCCGAACGGTGCCAATTTTCTCAACAGAGTAAGTTGCTTGTCCGGCCTGCCCCGAAATTCGCGTTTCCGCCCCGTTTCCGCAACAGACGTTGCGCCCGCGCGCTCCTCACGCCGGCGCCGGCCGCGCCCCCTCGCGGATCGGAAGATGGATCAGCGCCGCGAAAAGCCCGAGCGCGACCGCCAGCCACCAGACGGCGCCATAGCCGCCCGTCATGTCGAAGAGCCGCCCGCCGAGCCACGCGCCCGTGAAGCTGCCGATCTGATGCCCGAGGAAGACGATGCCGACGAGCGTGGAGAGGAATGTCAGCCCCTGCGTCTCCGCCACCAGCGCCGTCGTCAGCGGCACGGTGGAAAGCCAGAGCACGCCGATCGCGGCGGAGAAGATGAAGACGCTCATGGGCGAGAGCGGCGCCAGCAGGAAGGCCGCGATCACCGCCGCGCGGGCGAGATAGATGCCAGAAAGGAGCCGCTTCTTGGACCAGATCTGCCCCGACCAGCCGGAGAGGAAAGAGCCCGCAATGTTGAAGAGCCCGATCAGCGCCAGCGCCCAGCCGCCCACATAGGCGGCGAGCCCGGCGTCGAGGCAGAAGGCCGCGAGATGCGTCTGGATGAAGGCGACATGAAAGCCGCAGACGAAGAAGCCGAAGAAGAGGCAGGGAAAGCTCCGCTCCCCGATCGCCGCCGAAAGCGCCCGGCCGTAATCCGCCAGCCGCACCCCCGCGCCCCCCGGGCGGGAGACGCGGGAGATCACCGCCGCCGCGGGCGGGATCAGCAGGAAGAGCGCGGCCATCGCCGTCAGCGTCGGCCGCCAGCCGAAGCTCTCTATGGCGAAGATCGCACCCGGCGCCGCGACGAACATGCCGAGCGAGGCGGAGGCCGTGCCGAGCCCCATGATCGTCCCCCGCCGCTGCGGCGTCACCGCCTTGCCGAGCGCGACGATCACGATGGGGAAGGAGGAGGCGCCCGTCCCCGCCCCCGCGAACGCGCCGGCGAGAATGAAGATGTCGGGCGAGTCCGTCATCGCCCGCACCCCGAATCCCGCCGCCGCCATGAGCGCGCCCACGGCGATGGCGAGCGCGGCGCCGAACCGGTCCGCCGCCATGCCCGCGAGCGGCTGGGCGATCCCCCAGGCGAGGAGCTGCACCGCGACCGAGAGGGAGAAGATCTCCCGGCTCCAGCCCAGATCCTCCGTCACCGGCCGGAGAAACACCCCGAAGCCGACGGAAAGGCCGAAGCCGAGGAAGGAGATGAGGCACCCCGCCGCTATCGCGGCGGAAAGGCCCGGCGTCGCGCTGTCGGCTTTGGCGTTCATCCCGTCTCCCCCATCCGGCGCGCGACCGTCCGTCCGCCCCGCGGCGCAGTCAAGCCCCCGCCCCAGGCCCCGAGCCGGATCGCCGCCGCCGTCGCCGCGCCGAAGGCCGCCATGCCCGCCGCGACGCCGAGGAACACGCCCTCCACCCCGAAGCCGAAAGGCCCGGTCAGCGCCAGGGCCAGCCCGAAGGCGACCGCCATCCGCAGGAGGCCGGCGAGAACAGGCCAGAGCATCCGCCCCGCGCCCTGGCTCGCGAAATAGAGCGCGAGGCCGAGACCGAAGAAGAAATAGAACGGCGCCACCGTGCGAAGATAAGCCTCCCCCGCCGCCCAGGCCGCCTCGCCCCGGTCGAGGAAAAGCCCGAGCCAGAGTCCGGGAAAGGCGGCGACGAGCAGCCCGATCCCGCCCACCAGAGCCGCCGCGGCGAAGGCGCCCGTCCAGGCGACCCGCAGCGCGCGCGCCCGGTTCCCCGCGCCGATATTGGCCCCGACCATCGCGGTGAGCGCCGCGCCGATCCCGAAGACGACCGGAACCATGAGGAATTCGAGCCGCGCGCCGAGCCCGTATCCGGCCAGCGCCGCCTCCCCGAAGCGGGAGACGAGCGCGACCATCAGGATGATCGTCAGCACAGTCTGCACCGCATTGAGCGAGGCGACGAGGCCGACGCGCAGGATGTCCGCGAAATCCCGCCAGGCGAGGGCCCCGAGCGCGCCGCGGAGCGGCAGCCCCGCCCGGCCCGAGAGGACGAGGAACAACCCCGCCGCCGCCCCGCCGGCATGGGCGATCACCGCGCCCGCCGCGATCCCCGCCATGCCGAAAGCCGGCAGCGGCCCGATGCCGAGCGCCAGCGCGCCGGAAATCGGGATCGAGCCGAGCGCGACGAAAAGAAGGATCAGCGAGGGCGCGCCCATGTTCCCCGTTCCCCGGATAACGGAGAGGGTCGAATGGCAGAGCCAGATCGCCGCCGCGCCCGCGAAATAGACCGTCGCATAGGCCATGCCCTCCGCCGCCGGCGCCGCCGCGCCGCCGCCGATCAGGAGGAAGAGCGGCCGCCCGAAG
>JAUHWJ010000258.1 GCA_030424705.1 Alphaproteobacteria bacterium
CGGGGCGCTACCTGTGGTGATCGGCGGGGACCACTCGGTCAACATTCCCTGCATCCGCGCCTTCGACGGGGAGGGGCCGATCCACATCCTCCAGATCGACGCGCATCTCGACTTCGTGGACGAGCGGCACGGCGTGCGCCACGGCCACGGCAACCCGATGCGCCGCGCGGCGGAGCGGGATTACGTCACGGGCATCACCTCGCTCGGCATCCGCAACGTCTCCTCCACCGCGCGGGAGGGGTACGAGGCGGCGCGGATGATGGGGGCAGACATCCTCTCCGTCCGCCAGGTCCGCCGCCTCGGAACGGCCGGCGTGCTGGATCGCCTGCCGGAGGGCGCGCGGCTTTACGTCACCATCGACATAGACGCCTTCTGCCCCTCCATCGCCCCCGGAACCGGCACGCCGAGCCATGGCGGCTTCCTCTATTACGAGGTGCTGGAGATCCTCCAGGGCGTCGCGGCGGCGCATGACGTGGTCGGTATCGACCTCGTCGAGGTCGCCCCCGATTATGACCGCTCCGGCGTCACCGCGATCCTCGCGGCGCAGGTGCTGCTGAACTTCCTCGGCTTCGTCTTTCACGCGCGGGCCGGGCGATAGGCGCAACGGCCGCCGCGACGTGCTAGGCTGAAGGCCGCAACCCGCCCCGGAGCGCCCCATGCCCATCGCCGTCGGAGACCACATCCGCTTCCATCTCGGCCCGGACAGCGCCGCGCCCGGGCTTGACGACCTCGAAGCCGCCATCGTCGATTTCATCGACGGGGCCGAAAAGCGGCTCGACATCGCGGTGCAGGAGCTGGAGAGCCGCCCCATCGCCGAGGCGATCCTCCGGGCTGAGATCGAGCGCGGGGTCCGGGTGCGGCTCGTGCTGGAGGCGGACTATCTCCATGCCGGGCGGCGGCCCGCCAGCGTCGCCGAGGCCTTCGAGTCGAAGGGCCCGGAGGAGGAGAACCGCCTTCTCGCCGCCGCGGCGATGCGCGCGACCGTCTGGGTGCGGGCGGATTTCAACCCGGACATCTTCCACCAGAAATTCATCGTGCGGGACGGTTCGTCCGTCCTGACCGGCTCCACCAACTTCACGCCGACCGGAGTGGGCCGCTCGCCCTCCGGCGGGAACCTGAACCATGTCATCACGGTGAACTCGCCGGCGATGGCGAAGATCTACGGCCAGGAATTCGCCGAGATCGCGAAGGGAACCTTCGGGCGCCATTCGGCGGCGAGGGATCATCCGCCGGAATTCGTGGTGGACGGCGTGCGCTTCAAGGTCTGCTTCGCGCCGGAGCACAGCCCCGAGATGGAAATCGCGAAGCGGATCAACAAGGCGCGGGAGCGGATCGACTTCGCCATCTTCACCTTCGCCCAGTCGAGCGCGATCGACGACGCGATGAAAATGGCGATGCGCGCCGGCGTGGCGGTTTCGGGCGTGATGGACGGGATGCAGGCGAACCAGGTCTGGGCCGCGTCCAAGGGCCTGCTCGAATGCGGGGCGGACCTGATGCGGGTGCCGAAGGTCTACGGCCTCGTCAACAAGCTGCACCACAAGATGATGGTGGTGGACGAGGCGACGCTGGTGATCGGCTCCTTCAACTATACGGGCCCGGCCAACCAGGTGAACGATGAGAATATCGTCGTCATCACCTCGGACGGCGATTGCGGCGCCGCCCTGCCGCTCATCCGCGGCGCGCGGACGGAGATCGAGAGGATTCGCGCCGCGCACGGCGTTCCGTTCCGATGAGGCGTTAACCGCGATTTAACGTGGCGAATTCGCCGCAATGCGTTAAATGCCCGACAAGATGCAGGCGCGCGCCTCCACCCCCGCGCGACGCAAGGCGCGGGCCGTTGCAGCGATGCGCGCAGGCCCACCCTCCCCTTCCCCCCTTTCGCCGTAGCGAGGGGGGAAGGGGGAGCGCGCACCGCCTCACCCGCCCGTGAACCGAGGCTTCCGCCCTTCCGCGAAGGCGGCGACGCCCTCCCGATGGTCGTCCCCCGTCTGCGCCAGCGCGAACTGGTCGTAATCCGCCCAGCTTGCGGCATGGGCGAGCGGCAGGGCGGCGACCTCCACCGCCTGCTTGATCATCCGGAGCGGGACGGGCGGCATGGAGGCGGCGCGGGCCGCAAGGGCGAGCGCCGCCGCCTCCGCATCCTCCGCCACCTCGTCCACCAGCCCGAACCGCTCCGCCTCCGCAGCGCCCCAGCGCTCCGCGAGGATCAGGAGCCGCTTCGCCCGCGCGGGGCCGACGAGCGCCGTTAGTCGCGGGACGGAGCCCCAGGACATGTTCATCCCCCGCTCGATCTCCGGCGCGTAGAAGACCGCGCCGGGCTCCGCGACGCGCAGATCCAGCGCCCCCGCGAGCGCGACCCCGCCGCCGACGCACCAGCCCCGCACGGCGGCGATGGTGAGGCATTCAAGCTCCGCCCAGGCGCGGCACATCTTCCGCCCCGTCTGGAGGAGGAGCCGCCGTTCGCCAAGCGGCAGGGCGGAGAGGCCCGCCGTCTCCCCGTCCTTCAGGTCGAAGCCGAGCGAGAAGTTCCCAGCTCCCGCCAGCACGATTGCGGAGAGCGCCGGCGCCTCCGCCAGCTTCAGCGCCGTCTCCGTCAGCGCGCGCATGGCGGAGAGGGAGAGCGCGTTCGCCTTCGTCCCCCGGTCAAACCGGACGAGGGCGACGCGGCCCTTCTCCCGCATCTCCACGCTCACATCCTTCATGCCGCCTCCCTTCGCGTCAGGGCTGGACGCGCCCCGCTCTTCCCATAGTATCGGAACCAGAGCATGCCCGCGCCCCGCGCGCGAGGCGGGCCGAACCGACAAGGAGAGAAAGATGAAACACCGGAGCCTGACGGGAGCATCCGCGCTCGCGCTCGCCGCGGCCCTCGCCGCCGCGCCCGCCTCGGCGGAAAATGTCCTGCGCTGGACCAGCCAAGGCGACGCGCTGACGATGGACCCCCACGCGCAGAACGAGGGGCCGACCATCTCGATGAACGGCCAGATCTACGAGAGCCTCGTAACGCGGGACTATAATCTCGAAGGCTGGACCTTCACGCTCCGGCAGGGCGTGAAGTTCCATGACGGCTCCGACTTCACGGCGGAAGACGTCGCCTTCTCCTTCCGGCGCGCCCAGTCCGGCGCTTCGGACTACAAGGAGCAGATCAAGTCCATCAAGGACATAGAGATCATCGACGACCACACGGTGCGCTTCGTCACCGACGGGCCGAACCCGATCCTGCCGAACGAGATCACCTCGCTCTTCATCATGGATTCCGGCTGGGCCAAGGCCAACAACGTGGAGATGCCGCAGGACTACGCCGCGAAGGAGGAGACCTTCGCCGTGCGGAACGCCAACGGCACCGGCCCCTATCGCCTCGCCTCCCGCGCGCCGGACGAGCTGACCGTGATGGAGCGGAACGGCGAGTGGTGGGGCTGGAGCGAGTTCCCCGGCAATATCGACAAGATCGAGTATCGCCCGATCAAGAACGCCGCGACCCGCGTCGCCGCGCTCCTCTCCGGCGAGGTCGATTTCGTGCTCGACCCGCCGCTGCAGGACCTGCCGCGCATCGAATCGACCGAGGGGCTCGGCGTCTCCACCGTGGCGCAGATGCGCTCGATCTTCTTCGGCATGGACGTGGGGAGCCCCGAGCTCCGCTCGTCCGACGTGAAGGGCAAGAACCCCTTCGCCGACCCGAAGGTGCGCCTCGCCGTCAACCACGCGCTCGACAAGGAGGCGATCAAGCGGGTCGTGATGGAGGGGCTCTCCTTCCCCACCGGCATGATCACCCCGCCGGGCGTGCGCGGCAACACGCCGGCGAACGACTCGCCCTACGAGTTCAACCCGGACGCGGCGAAGGCGCTGCTGACCGAGGCGGGCTATCCGGACGGGTTCTCCGTGACGCTGGACTGCCCGAACGACCGCTACAACAATGACGAGAAGATCTGCCAGGCGGCGGTCGGCATGCTCGCGCGGATCGGCATCAAGGCGAATCTCGAGGCCGTCTCCAAGTCCCAGCACTTCCCGAAGATCCAGAACCGGCAGACGGACTTCTACCTCCTCGGCTGGGGCGTGCCGACGCTCGACAGCCACTACGTCTTCGCCTACCTGATCGACGGCGAGGGCTCCTGGAACGCCACCGGCTATTCCAACCCGCGGGTCAACGAGATCACCGACCTCATCGCCACCGAGATGGGCGAGGAGAAGCGGGACGCGCTGGTGGCCGAGGCGTGGGACATCGTGAAGGCCGAGGCGCCCTACGCCCCCGTCCACCATCAGGTCATCGCCTGGGGCATCTCCGACGGGTTCCAGATCCCGATCGGGGCGGATGACAGCTTCCGCCCGCGCTTCGTGGTGAAGAAGTAACGGACCTGCGGGGCGCCCCCGGGCGCCCCGCGACCCCGCCCGGCCATGCTCGCCTTCATCCTCCGCCGGCTGGCGCAGTCCGTCCTCGTGATGGCTGTCGTCTCCGTCATTTCCTTCTCGCTCTTCAACTTCGTGGGCGACCCGGTCAACAACATGGTCGGGCAGGACGCGACGCGGGAGCGGCGGGCGGAGATACGTCTCGAGCTCGGGCTGGACGACCCG
>JAUHWJ010000259.1 GCA_030424705.1 Alphaproteobacteria bacterium
GGAGCCGTCATCCGCCGTGGTCGTCTCGGCCCCGGTCGGGTTCCCGTCCGCATCGAGCAGCAGGACCCGCACGCCCGCGATGCCCGGCTCGCCGTCGTCCACGTCGTTGTCGTTCTCGTCGCAGAAGTAGCGGCCGGAGAGCGAGCCGGTCGGCGCATCCTTCACGCCGGCGTCGATGTCGCAGGTCTTCTCGTCCTTGTTCACGGTGAAGACGTCGGAGACGCCCGAATCGTTCACGTCCGAGTCGATCCGGTCGTCATTGCCCTTGTTCTGCGAGGTGAACACCGTGCCGTCCGGCGCGACGAACTTCACGCGGTAGTCGCCCACGGGGACGTTCGTGAACTCGTACTTGCCGTCCGCGTCCGTCACGGTCTTGACGGGCTGGCCGTTCGCGTCGAGCACATTCGTTCCGTCCGCCTTGAGCAGGAAGACGGTAACGCCCTCCTTCGGCGGCTCGGGGGTGCGGACGACCTCGTCATGCCCCTCGAACTTGAGCTTGTCGATCCGGACGAACTCGCCCGCATCGCCGTCCACGACGAGCTTGATCTCGGAATGCTCGTTGATGGCGACATTGCGGATCACATAATTGGAGAAGCCGCCGTGATCGGAGCCGCCGCCGTCGGTGTCGCGGTCAAGGCGCACGGCCTCCACGTACTTGCCGTCGACGAGGAGCTTGATGACGCTGCGGCCGTCGCACTCGTCCTGCACCCGGATCGTGACGTCATAGACGCCGGTCTTGCCGTTGAACGTGGTCTTGAGCCAGCCGTCGCCGCCCGCGCAGTCGAGCTTCACGCCCTGGCCGCCAGAGGCCTGCGAGCCGTAGAACTTCGAGAAGCCGCTCTCCCACATATGCTCGGCTTCGATGACGTAGTCGCACCCCGGCACAACGGTCTCGATTCCGTCGATGCCGTCATGGTTCGTGTCGCAGAAGACGGAGCCGCAGATGGAGCCGGTCGCCGGCTCGGGCTCGGGCTTCGGGCCGCTGTCGAGGTCGTCGAACTTCAGCCAGTCGCCCTTCACATTGCAGGAGCCGTGCACCGTCAGATGCGCGCCCGCAGGCGGAACCGAGTAACAGCCGCCGGTGTAGAAGGCGAAATAATCTTCGCCGGTCCCTTCCTGCTCGATCTCGATCAGGACGTACCAGTTGCCGTACTGGTCGGAGACCCAGTGATAGCTCTCGGCGTAGATCTGCCGGCCGTTGCCGACCTCGTCGCCGTTTGCATCCATGATGCTGGCGGTCTGATATGACCAGTCATTCGCGTTCTCGTTGCACTGCGAGTCGCCGGACAGGAACTGGTCGTTGTCCTTTACGGAGAAACAGATGC
This sequence comes from Alphaproteobacteria bacterium, assembly GCA_030424705.1. Lineage (GTDB taxonomy): Bacteria > Pseudomonadota > Alphaproteobacteria > Rhodobacterales > Rhodobacteraceae > Pikeienuella. Next base: position 1,326 of record JAUHWJ010000259.1, read on the forward strand.
TCGAAGACGCCGGCATCACGAACTTGTCGCCGCAGCTCAGGCTGTGGTCGCCCGCCTTCAGAAGGTCCGCCTCTGTGAAAGCGGTGAATTCATAGTTGTTGATGGAAGAATAGCTCGACCACGTCATTGCAGCGCCCCTTTGTCATCACGCGCGGGGGCGCGCTCCCAGAATGGTCGCATTTCGCCCCTTCAACCCAGACGCCCCGCCCATCGCCACACCGCGACCGACCAGCGCCAACACCGTGAAAAAGGTGTTACCCGAAACTTTGGCTGAATTGTGCGAAATTTTGCGCCACATGCGGAATTTTCCGGTTAATGCGCCGAGCAGGCTAGACGATGGCAAGATTTTTCCTCCGGCGCTTGAGACGGGCAATATTCGCTCGCCTCAAGATTGTGCGTGACAGAGCGGGCGGTGCGAGCGAATCGCCGCCGGGCGGCGAATCAACGCGGCGGCGATGACATCGGCCGCCGGCTCGGCGATACTGCCGCCGAGCGAAGCGGGAACGACATGCGCATCCTTCATCTTTCGGCCGACTATCCGGACCCGCTGCAGCCGGCCAAGACGCGGGCGGTCTCAAACCTCCTCGCCCTTGTTCCGGAGCATGAGCACCGTGTGATCTCGCTCAACCGAGTGGACTGGCGGCTGGGGATCGAGGCGACGGATTTCGCGGACGAGGCGGGGCCGGCGCACCGCGCCGTCGCCTATGGCGCGCCGCCCAAGGGCCTGTTCATGCGCCGCTTTCTGATGCGGCTGGCGGAGTGGGCGGCGGCGGATTGCGAGGCGGCGGGGTTCCGGCCCGACCTCGTCCACGCGCACAAGCTCTCGGTGGAGGGTCTCGTCGCGCTCGAACTCTCGCGGCGCTGGGGCGCGCCTTTCGCCGTTTCGATCCAGGGAGACAGCGACCTCGCCATCACCGGGGTGAAGCGGGGGCTGCGGCCGCTCCATACCCGCGTCTGGAAGGAGGCGGCGGCGGCCTTTCCCTTCGCGCCCTGGGCGCGGGATCGGCTGGACGCGCGGCTCGGAACGCGGGAGGAGCGGACGATCCTCCTCCCCTGCCCCGGCCCGGCCGACGCCGTGATGGCGCCCGCCGCGGCGCCGCCCGTGATCGTCACAGCCTTCCATTTCGCCTCCGCCGGGCGGAAGAACGCGGCGGCGCTGATCCGCGCGCTCGGGCGCGCCGCGGAGAGCGTGCCGGAGATCCGGCTCGACGTGATCGGCGGGGGGGACCCGGCGGCCTTCGCCCGGCTCTCCGCCCTCGCCCGCGCAGCGGCGCCGGGGCGCGTCCGCTTCCTCGGCGCGCTGCCTCACGCGGAAGTGCAGCGCCGCTTCAACGCCGCCTGCGGCTTCGCGCTCGTCTCGAAGCGGGAGAGTTACGGGATGGTCTTCGCCGAGGCGCTGCTGGCCGGCGCGCCCTGCCTCATCCCGCGCGGCTGGGGGATCGACGGCTATCTGGAGGAGGGCTCCGCGGTGATTTCCGCCGATCCCGGAAACGAGGCGGAGATCTCGGCGGGGCTCGTCCGCCTCGTGCGGGAGCAGGCGGCGCTGAAGGCGCGGCTGGCGGAGATCGGCGCCGCGGGCGGGCTGGAGCGGTTCCGGCGGGGCGCCATCGCCGCCGCCTATCGCGAGGGGCTCGAAGGGATTTCCGGCGGGAAGGCGCGGGCGGCGTGAGGGGCGGCGCTCTCCTCCTCGCGCTCCTCGTCGCGCTCGCGGCCCCGCCCTCGCGGGCGGAGGACTGGCGCGGCGTGCCCGTTCTCGAAATCCCCGCCGCCGCCGCCGCGCTCTCCCTCGCGGAGGCGCAGGCCGCCGCGGGCGCCGGGGCGGAGGCGCGCGCCGCGGTCGAGGCGCTGGCGCGGCGCTACGAGAGCGCGGGGCGCCCGCGCGCGGCGCTGGCCCTCCTCGCCGCCTCCGCCGGGGCGCAGGAGGAGGCGGCGGCGCGCCTCCTCGAAGCGGTCGAGCGCGGTTACGCCGACGCACCGCGCCTTCTCTCGGGCCCGCCGCTCATGGCCCTCGCCGCCCGGCCCGAAATCGCGGCGCTCCGCGACGCGCCGCCGCCCCCCGCCCCGGCCCCGCCCCCGCCCGTGGGCGTCGATACGGGCGAGGCCGCGATCTCCCCCTCCGCCCTGAGCTGGGACCGGGAGCGGGAGAGCCTCGTCGCGCGCATTTCCGTCCTGCCTGCGATGCGGCGCTTTCCCGTCGTGGAGCCGAATTCGGAGCGGCCGCTGCCGGAGCTTCAGGCCTGGGTGAATCGCGGCCGGGCGGCGGGCAATGTCGGCGATCTCTATGACAACCGGGACCGCGGCCATTCCGTCCTTTCGCCCCGCAACCAGCTCCAGATGAGCCGCGTGGTCTACGGGCCGGAGATGCGGGCCGCGGGGCTCGACTACGGGCTCAACACGGCGCTCCTCTTCGACGCGCCGACCATCGGCAACGCCTCCACCGCCGTGCAGGGCGCTTACTGGCGCAGCCAGGCGCGGCTCGCGCTCACCAGCCCCGGCGGGGCGGCGCGGCTCTGGCGGCTCTACGAGGCCAACCATCTCTACGTCTTTCCCGAGCATCGGGACCATGACCCGGCGGTTCCCCCCGAAGGCGCGCAGGGCGCGGACCGGCGGCCCGGATTCGGGGACCTCATGCCCGCGAACACGCCGTATTTCCTTGTCTCGCAGGGCTCCTCCCGCTCCGACCAGCCGATCCTCGTCGCGCTCCGCACCATTCTCGCGGCGCTGAAGCCGGAGACGAAGGCGTTCCTGACCGAACGGGGCCTCATCGCCCCGACGCTCCAGCAGATCTTCCGCCGCGGCCAGCGCGGGATCGGGGATGCAGGCTATCTGACGCCGGCGGCGCATCCGCCGGTCTTCCGCGCGGGCGACTCCGATCTCGGCGCGATGATGGGCTTCGCCAACGCGCTGGCGCCGGGGGAGGTTCCGCCCGTCGTCCGGCTCGAACTCCGCTCCGCCTCTGGCGCGGCGGGGGAGGCGCCGGGCCTCGGCGGGGCCGCGCCGGGGGAGGAGACGCTCTTCGACACGCCGGCCGCCATCGCCCGGGTCTGGCGCGGCGCGGGGTTCGAGCGGCGCTACATCCTCTCCGCCGCCGCGACGGAGGACCCGAACGGCCGCCCCCTCCGCTTCCGCTGGGTTCTGACCCAGGGCCGCGCGGAGGCGGTGGAGATCCGCCCGCTGAACGAGGCGGGGAGCGAGGCGGAGATCGTCGTGCGCTGGGACGCGCCGGCGCCCACCGC
>JAUHWJ010000260.1 GCA_030424705.1 Alphaproteobacteria bacterium
CGTGCCGGCGGTGCTCGCAGGCGGCGTGCTCGCGGCGCTCGGCTGGGCGGAGGCGCTGCGCTCCCTCGCCGTGATCGGCTGGGCGACGCTGATCGGCGGCCTCCTCCTCTACCTCGCGGACCGCTATGGAAGGATGGAGAAGGCGGAGGCGGGATGGACGCTGAAAGACGCGGCGCTGATCGGCCTCGCGCAGGCCGCAGCGCTCGTGCCGGGGGTCAGCCGCTCCGGAATCACCATCACGGCGGCGCGGGCGCTCGGCTATGCGCGGGTCGACGCCGCGCGCGTCTCCTTCCTCATGTCGATCCCCGTCACGATGGCCGCCGCTCTCCTCGTCCTCGTCGAGGTGGCGGAGAGCGGGGATGCGGCGCTGCAGGCGGATGTGGCGGTCGCGGCGGTCCTTTCCTTTCTCGCGGCCTATGCGGCCATCGCGCTGTTTCTGCGGATGCTGCGCACCTGGTCCATGAACGTCTTCGTCGTCTACCGGCTCTTTCTCGGGGCCGGACTCCTCTACCTCGCCTATGCGTGACGCCGGGTTTTCGTTGAACCGTCGCCCGCGGGGGCTAAGGTCGCGCTCAAGACCAACAGGAAGGAACGCCCCATGCTACGCGCCACGGCCCTTGCGGCCGCGATGATGCTCGCCGCCCTGCCCGCCCTCGGCGAGAACCGGATCGACGGCCAGCGGCCGGACGCGCCGGCCCTCGCCGCCTATGGCGCGCTCCCCGTCGGGGTGCGCACCATCGAGATCGTGGACAAGGGGCGGCTGAACATCGTCGCCATCGACCCGGCCGCGCCGAAGCCGGACCCGCTTCCGACCTATGACCGGGCGCTCACCGTCGAGGTCTGGTATCCGGCGGCGGAAGGGGCAACCGGGGAGACGAGCTTTCCCGCGCTGATCCGCGACGGCAAGACGACCGTGACGCTGCATGGCCGCGCGATGCGGGACGCTGCGCCGGGGACGGGACGCTGGCCGCTCGTGATCGTCTCGCACGGCTATCCGGGGAACCGCTATCTCCTCTCGCATCTGGCGGAGAACATCGCCTCGAAGGGCTATGTCGTCGCCTCCATCGACCATCGCGATTCGACTTACGAGGACAGGACGGCCTTCGGCTCCACGCTCTACAACCGGCCCTTCGACCAGCTCTTCGCGCTGAACGAGATGGAGCGGCTGGGCGGGGACCCGGCGAGCTTCCTCAACGGGATCGTCGACGCCTCCAACACCGGCCTCATCGGTTATTCGATGGGCGGCTACGGCGCCGTCATCACCGCCGGGGGCGGGGTGACGCAGGGCTCGACCGAATACGCCTGGGGCGCGCCGCACGGCACGCTCGCCGCGCATCTCTCGGGCTCCGAAAGCCATGCGGCGATGCCCGACCCGCGGTTCAAGACCGTGATCGCCTTCGCGCCCTGGGGCTGGAACCGCGCGTTCTGGGACGCGGAGACGCTGAAGGGCGTGAAGCTGCCGATGCTCTATGTCGCCGGCTCGGTGGACGATGTTTCGGGCTATGCGCCCGGCGTCCGCTCCATGTGGGAGGCCTCGACCGGCGTGGACCGCGCGCTCCTCACCTTCGAGAACGCCAACCACAACGCCGCCGCGCCCTATCCTGCGCCGGCGGAGGGCCGGGAGGTGGACCCCGACCTCGGCTTCGCGCCCTTCGACCATTATGCGGACGCCGTGTGGGACACGGTGCGGATGAACAACATCGCGCAGCATTTCGCGACAGCCTGGCTCGACGCGCATCTCAAGGGGGACGCGGAGGCGGCGACCTATCTGGAGCTCGTCCCCAACGCCAATGACGGCGTCTGGGCGATGAACGACGACGGGACGCCGAAGCCCGAGCACACGCACTGGAAGGGCTTCGAGAACCGCACGGCGAAGGGCCTCCGCTACGAGACGCTGAAGGTCGGAGAGTAGGAACGGAAACGGCGCGCCCGGACGGGGCGCGCCGCTTTCTCCCCTCGGGGAGGCTTTCCGGTCAGGACGCCTTCTTGCGGCCCAGCCCGATCTTCTTCGCCAGTTCCTGGCGCTTGCGCGCATAGGCGGGGGCGACCATCGGATAATCCGAGGCGAGACCCCATTTCGCGCGGTATTCCTCCGGCGTCATGTCGTAGGACGTCTTCAGATGCCGCTTCAGCATCTTCAGCTTCTTCCCGTCCTCGAGGCAGACGATGTGATCGTCAAACACCGACTTCTTCACCGGGACGGCGGGGATGAGTTCCTCCGCCGGCTCCTCCTTCGGATGCGCCAGGCCGGCGAGCGTGGCGAAGACCGATTCGATCATCGTCGTCAGGTCCGCCTGATTCACCGCGTTGTTGGACACATGCGAGGATACGATCTCCGAGGTGAGCGCCAGTATCTCAGACCGGTCCAGTTGATCTTCGGCCAATTTCAGTCTCCTGCTGCGAGAGATGACAAGGTGTTCCCTGCCCTGTTTACGCGCTACTTCCATGCTCTCCGTTCTTCTCGGCGGCTTTGGCATGCGCTGTCGCGCAAGACGTAGCGTGCTTTCTTCTAATATCATACGTAGCGATTGCAAGCCCCTGTTACTTTCCAAGAACCGCCTATTCCTCCGAATCGTCGCCCTAGCGACAGGCGCGGTATTTTCATTCTGCGACTCTGTTGATAGCGCGCTACGGCGCGGCTATCTGGACGATATGGTCCTGGGGGAAAGAAATGCGCTTCGCTTCGGTCGATGAGGCGCTTCGCGCCGCGCTGGCGGCAGGCGGCGCGGGGCCGATGGCGATCCTCCTCTGCGAAGACGCGATCCTTGCGGAGGAAAGCGCGGCGCATCTTCTCGGGCTCGGCTCCGCAGCGATCCTGGCCCTAGGCCCCGGCGCGCCGACGAAGGGGCCGGGCCTTTTCGCCGCGCCGGCGGCGCTCCATGACGCAGGCGCGCGCGCCGCGCTCCTGACGCGGATCATCCGCGCCGCTTCGGGGCGCTGGCTGCTGATCGCCTTCAACGGGGAATTTCCCTATCATCCCTTCGCGGAGACGCGGCCGCTGCCGGCGCTGACGGAATTCCTCGGGACGGAGCGGCGCCGCGCGGCGATGGGCTGCGCCATCGACCTCTATGACGACGGGATGATCGGCGGCGGCGCGCCCGACCTCGCCGCCGCATCCTTCGACGCGGACGGCTGGTACGGGTTCGAGCGGGAGGGGCGGCTCGCCGATATCCGCGGCGGGCTCGGCTGGCGGTTCGAGGACCATGCGCCGCCCGCGCTCGCGCGGGTCAACCGGCCCGTGCTCTTCCGCGCGGAGGAGGGCCTGGAGATCGGGCCCGACCTCTGGCTTTCCGACCCGGAGATGAACGCCGTTTCCTGCCCCTGGCACCTGAGCCCGACGCTGGCCGTCATGTCCTACCGCCGGACGCGGCGGCTCCTCTCCCATCCGGCGATGCGCGGGGTCGGGACGCTGACCTGGCCGAAGACCGCGCGGTTCGAATGGCGGGCGGAGCAGCTCGTGCGGCTCGGCATGATCGAGGAGGGGCAGTGGTTCTGAGCGCCCCTCAGGCTTCCGACCAGGGCCGCACCTCCCCCTCCACCCCGTCGAAGGCGCCGGGCTCCAATGCGCGGGCGAGGAGACGGTCCGGGTTCGTGGGCGGCGGGAAGGAAAGGGCGCGCGCCGCATCCCGCCCGAAGCCGAAGCGTCGGTAATAGGGCTCGTCCCCGACGAGGACGACGCGGCTCCATCCGGCATCCCGCGCGCGCGCCAGCGTCTCGTGCAGGAGGAGCGCGCCGAGCCCCTCCCCCTGCCGCGTCGGGTGGACGGCGACCGGGCCGAGGAGCAGCGCGGGCGCGCCGCCCTCCCCGATCCGGACCGGCCAGTAGCGGATCGCGCCGCCGACGGCGCCGAATTCGTCCCGCGCCACGAGGGAGAGCGGCGCGATGGGGGCGACGCCTTCCCGCAGCCGATAGGAAGAGAGCGCGCGGCGGCCGGGCGCGAAGCAGAGATCGTAGAGGAGCTCGACCTCGTCGGAATCGGCGGGGCTCTCCTCGCTCAGGGTGAACATCGCGCGCCGCTCCCCGCCTGCCGCGGGGTTCTCCGCCCCGCTTCGCCCCCCCGGCTCTTGCGCCGGACCGGGGGGGCGGTAGCATGAGCCGCGGCGCGCCGTCCAGCGCGCGCCGGCCAGCGCCTTCGCGGCGCCGCGAGAGAAGGGAAGACCATGTTCTACAGACCGGGGCAGGACGAACACGGCCTGCCGCGCAATCCGTTCAATGCGCTCATCACGCCGCGGCCCATCGCCTGGGTCTCCACCCGCGCGGCGGACGGGGCGACGAATCTCGCGCCCTTCAGCTTCTTCAACGGCGCGGCCTATGAGCCGCCGATCATCTCCATCGCCTTCACCGGCGCGAAGCTCGGAGCCCACAAGGGGGAGCGGAAGGACACGCTCGCCAACATCCGGGAGACGAAGGATTTCGCCGTCAACATCGTGCCCTCGGCGCTGAAGGACGCGATGAACGCGACGGCCGGGCATTTCGGGATCGGTGAGAGCGAGTTCGCCGCCGCCGGCGTGACGGAGGCGCCCTGCGAGACGATCACGGCGCCCCGCGTCGCCGAAAGCC
>JAUHWJ010000261.1 GCA_030424705.1 Alphaproteobacteria bacterium
TCCCCGGCGCGGGCGCCTCCTCGATCACCTTCTGGTGGCGGCGCTGGAGCGAGCATTCCCGCTCGAAAAGGTGGATCGCGTCCTTTCCGTCGCCGAAGACCTGCACCTCGATATGGCGCGGGGCGGTGACGTATTTCTCGATCAGAACCGCCCCGTCCCCGAAGCTCGACTTGCCTTCGGAGGCGGCGGAGGCGAGGGCGGCGGGGAAATCCTCGGCCCGCTCGACGAGCCGCATCCCCTTGCCGCCGCCGCCCGCGCGGGCCTTGACGAGGACGGGGTAGCCGATCGCGTCCGCCTCCCCGGCGAGGAAGTCCGGCTCCTGCCGGGGCCCGTGATAGCCAGGGACGACGGGGACGCCCGCCTTCTCCATCAGCGCCTTCGCGGCGTCCTTGAGCCCCATCGCGCGGATCGCGGAGGCCGAGGGGCCGATGAAGACGAGGCCGGCTTTCTCCACCGCATCGACGAATTCGGGATTTTCGGAAAGGAAGCCGAAGCCGGGATGGATCGCCTCCGCCCCCGTCGCCTTCGCCGCGGCGATGATGGCGTCGGCCTTCAGATAGGATTGCGAGACGGGGGCGGGGCCGATCCGCACGGCCTCGTCCGCGCTGGCGACATGGAGGCTCCTCGCATCCGCGTCCGAATAGACGGCGACTGTGGAGACGCCCATGCTGCGGGCGGTGCGGATCACGCGGCAGGCGATCTCGCCGCGGTTGGCGATGAGGATCTTTCGGAACATCAGCCTGCCTTCCTCACGCGCGCGGTCTCACACATCGCTCTCGCCCCCCGCATAGCAGGCGATCATCCGGATCGCCCGCCCGTCATCATCCAGCTCCATCGTGTCGGAGACGCGCATCCCGTTCTCCCGCCTGTAGAGGACGGTGACCGCATCGACGCCGATCCGCACGTCCTCGAATTCGAACCGGAGGGCGGAATTCGTCATGCCCCGCGCGAAGTAGCCGCGAAGCTCGGCTTTTCCGCGCAGGATGCCGTCCGCCCGCCCGAGCCGCTTCGCGACAAGGGGCGAGCGGAGTTCGATCTCTTCGGCATAGTGCGAGAGCACGGCTTCAAGGTCCCTCCGGTTCCACGCGTCGCACCAGTCGCGGGCCATCCGTTCGGCCTCCTCGCGGGTCGGGGTCATCGCCTCACATCCGGAACACGCCGAAGCGCGGCTCCCCGATCTCCGCATTGAGCGCCGCCGAGAGGGAGAGCGCCAGCACGTCCCGCGTCCGGCGCGGGTCGATGATCCCGTCGTCCCAAAGCCGGGCGGAGGCGTAGAGCGGGTGGGACTGGTGGGCGAACTGGGCGAGGATCGGGTCCTTGATCCCCGCCTCCTCCTCCATCGTCAGCGTCTCGCCCCGCGCCTCCCGCGCGTCGCGCTGCACGGTGGCGAGCACGCCCGCCGCCTGCTCCCCGCCCATCACGGAGATGCGGGAGTTCGGCCAGGTCCAGAGGAAGCGGGGGGAATAGGCGCGGCCGCACATGCCGTAGTTGCCCGCGCCGAAGGAGCCGCCGACGATCACGGTGACTTTCGGGACGGAGGCGGTGGCGACGGCGGTGACGAGCTTAGCGCCGTGCCGGGCGATCCCCTCCGCCTCGTATTTCCGGCCGACCATGAAGCCGGTGATGTTCTGGAGGAAGACGAGGGGAATGCGCCGCTGGCAGCAAAGCTCGATGAAATGCGCGCCCTTGGCCGCGCTCTCCGAATAGAGGATGCCGTTGTTGGCGATGATCCCGCAGGGGATGCCTTCGATATGCGCGAAGCCGGTGACGAGGGTCGGCCCGAACCGGGCCTTGAACTCGTCGAACCTTGAACCATCCACCGTGCGGGCGATCACCTCCCGGATGTCGTAGGGCGTGCGGAGGTCGGCGGGGACCACGCCCAGCATCTCCTCCGGGTCACAGGCGGGCGGTTCAGGCGGCGCAAGCTCCACCTTCGCAGGCTTCGGGCGATTGAGGCCGGCGACGATCTGGCGGGCGAGGGCGAGGGCGTGCATGTCGTCCTCCGCCAGATGGTCCGCGACGCCGGAAAGGCGGGTATGGGTGTCCCCGCCGCCCAGCGTCTCCGCGTCCACCACCTCGCCCGTGGCCATCTTTACCAGCGGCGGGCCGCCGAGGAAGATCGTGCCCTGCTTCTTCACGATGATCGTCTCGTCCGACATTGCGGGCACATAGGCGCCGCCCGCGGTGCAGGAGCCCATGACGACGGCGATCTGGGGTATCCCGCGCGCGGAGAGGTTGGCCTGGTTGTAGAAGATGCGGCCGAAATGCTCCCGGTCCGGGAACACCTCGTCCTGGTTCGGGAGGTTCGCGCCGCCACTGTCCACCAGATAGATGCAGGGCAGGCGGTTCTCCATCGCGATCTCCTGCGCGCGGAGATGCTTCTTCACCGTCATCGGGTAATAGGTGCCGCCCTTCACGGTCGCGTCGTTGCAGACGATGACGCATTCGCGGCCCGAGACGCGGCCGACGCCCGCGATGACGCCGGCGCAGGGAGCGGAGCCGTCATACATGCCGTGCGCGGCGGTCGCGCCGATCTCTAGGAAGGGCGCGCCCGGGTCGAGGAGCGCGGCCACGCGGTCCCGCGGCGGAAGCTTGCCGCGGGAGACATGGCGCGCCATCGCCCGCTCGCCGCCGCCCCGCGCCGCCTCCTCCGCAGCCGCCCGCGCCTCCTCCAGCGCGGCGAGATGCGCCTCCCGGTTGGCGCGGAAGGCCGGGTCGCGGGGCAGGGCGGCGGTCGCGAGTTTCATTCAGTTCTCCGTGTAGGCGACGATGCCGCGGATCTCCATCGCCCGCCGGGCGGTGTGCTGCATCACGCAATCCGCGCTCCAGGGCTGCGCGAGCGTGCCCCGGACGAGCACCTGGGGAAAGGCGCAATCCGCGTCCCGGAAGGCGGACCAGGCGGCCTGCGCCTGTTGCAGCGCCGCCTTCTGCTCCTCGTCGAGCCGGGGGAGGAGGCGGCGAACCTCCCGCGCCATGATCGTCTCCCACGCCTCCGCTTCGGTCGCTAGGCAGCCGACCATGCCGATCGTGGTGAAATTCTCCTCCTCCTCCATGCAGGGCTGGGCATGAAGGCCGAGGCATTGCTCGACATGGTCGCCATAGGCGCCGAGTTCGGCGACGCAGGCGTCGATCCGCTCCACCAGAGTCTCCGCCGCGGCGGGCGCGGGGGCGGCGAGCGCGAGGGCGAAGAGTGCGCGGATCACCGGATCACCTCGATTTCGACGCCGATATCCACCCGCGACCAGGCGCGATCCGCCGTCAGGGCGGGGACGCCTTCAGCTGCGGCGAGGGCGAGGCAGGCGCGGTCCGCGAGGGAGAGGCCGGCGCCCCGCGTCGTCTCGCGCAGGCGGCCGGCGGCGAGCGCCTGATCCTCGTCGAAGCTCACGACGCGGAGCGCTAGCGCGTCGATGGCGGTCTCCGCCGCCTCCCGCGTCAGCCCGCGGTCGATCAGCTTCCCGAAGGTCTCGCTGTAGTTGACCGCGGAGATCACGCCTGTCCTGAGCTGATCGGCGGCATTCTCCGCGCCCGCTTCGCCCCACATGACTGCGAGCACGACGGAACTGTCCAGCGCGCAGCTCATTCCCGCGCCGCTTCCGCCCGCCGGTCGGCGATCAGTTCGTCGACGATGGAGCCCGTCCCGCGGTCGTATTTGCGGACGATCGCCTGCGCCCGCCGGATCGCCGCCTGCATCCCGATCACGCGCAGCTCCCCGCCCTCGACGAAGGCCGTGACCCGCTCGCCCGGCTTCAGCGCCATCGCGCGGCGGAGGGATTCGGGCAGGCGCAAAGCGCCGTCCTTCCCGAATTCGAGGAGGACGCGCTCATGGTCGCCTGGCTCGCCCGGCGCCTCGTCCGCGGCGGCGCGGGCCTTCCGCCAGTGGGAGAATTGCGTGAAGCCGGTCGCCTCGTTCCCGCCCGCGGCGACGTAACGATCCACGACCTGCCGGCCCGTCGGCTCATGGCCGAGTTCGGCGGCGAGCTCCTCGCAGAGGCGCCAGATGCGGGCCTTCTCGGTCCCCTCTCGCGGGCGGCGGAAATGGGCGGTCATGGCGCGCTCCGTTCGCAGTTTGTCGTTATCGACATATAAATCGACAAACGACAAAAGTCACGCCGTCACCCGCATCAACTCGCGCCCGCAGAGCATGCGGCGGATTTCAGACGTGCCGGCGCCGATCTCCATCAGCTTGGCGTCGCGGAAGATGCGGCTCACCGGGCTGTCGTTCAGGAAGCCCGCGCCGCCCATCGCCTGCACCGCCTGCATCGCCTGGAGCATGGCCTGCTCGGAGGCGTAGAGGACGCAGGCCGCCGCGTCCTGCCGCGTCACCTGCCCGCGGTCGCAGGCGGCGGCGACGGCGTAGACATAGGCGCGGGCCGAGTTCATCGCGGCGTACATGTCCGCGATCTTGCCCTGCATGAGCTGGAAATCGCCGATCTTCTGCCCGAACTGCCGCCGCTCGTGCATGTAGGGCATCACATGGTCGAGGCAGGCATGCATGATGCCGACGCCGATGCCGGAGAGCACGACGCGCTCATAGTCGA
>JAUHWJ010000262.1 GCA_030424705.1 Alphaproteobacteria bacterium
GCGAATTGCGCCGTCTGCCAGTTGGCGTTGCCGGAGGGGGCGATGGCGCCGGTGATGTCCGTCGCGATGCCAACCTTGATCGCCCCGGCCTGCGCGTTCGCCCAGTCGGGCCGCAGCACCCAGCCGCCCGCGCCCGCGGTCCAGCCCGCCGCGGCGAGCGCGGCCCCCCCGCGGAGAAATCCGCGCCGTGTCGTCGGATTCGTCATGTCACCGTCTCCCTGAGTTGATCAGGCCGTTCGGCCTGAATTTCACGATCACCAGAGCCGTCACGAACACCAGCACCTCGGCCACGACGGGGCTGACGGCGCCCCCGACGCCCGGTATCTCCCGCAGCCACTGGAAGCCCGGCACCATCGAGCCGATCATCGCGGCGCCCAGCAGCGGCCCCTCGAAGGAGCCGACCCCGCCGAGCATGACGGAGAGGAAGGCCTGCACGAGGAAGCGGACGCCGAGATCGGCCGAGAGCGAGAAGAGCGGCACCATCAGCGCCCCGGCGAGCCCGGCGAGCGCGGCGCCGAGCGCGAAGGTCAGCGCATAGAGCCGGTCGGTCGAGACTCCGGAGGCGCGGGCGAGCGCCGGATTCTCCAGCGCGCCGCGAATCTGCAGCCCGGTCGCGCTTCGCGTCAGGAAGAGCCAGGCCGCGAGCATGACGCCGAGCGTCGAGACGATGATGACCGTCCGCCAGATGGAGAAGCTGAGCCCGCCGACGACGAAGGAGCCGGGGATCGGCTCCTCGATCGCGTAATACTGCCCGCCGATCAGCCCGCGCACGATTTCCCGGATGATGAGGCCGATGGCGTAGGTCGCGAGCATGGCGATGATCGGCTGGGCGTAGAGCCGGCGAATCACGCTTCGCTCCACCGCCGCGCCGAAGGCGCCGACGACGAACGGGGCGACGAGCATGCCGAGCCAGATCGGCAGCCCCCATTCGCGGAAGAGATAGACGGTGTAGGCCCCGAGCAGCACGAACTCGCCGTGGCCGAGATTGAAGATTCCCATCAGGCTGGCGATGACGGCGAGGCCCGAGACCACCAGGACCATGATGGAGGCGAAGGCGGCGATGTCGAAGGCCAGCTTCACGACGTCATCCACGGCCGGCTCTCCTTTTCTCGGATGGGCTCAAGGATTTCCCTTGTCCGGACAAAAGCACGGCATTTACACTTCGGCAAGCATCTCCTTGAAGTTGAAGTGCGGAATGTCCACAAATTCGGTGCGGCGGAATCGCACATCGGGGTGAGCAGGGTGATGCAGAAAACGAAACACTCTTTCCGGAGGTCGAGATGACGAACGAGACGACGCCGCCCATCGGGCCGGACGACATGGAGGCGCTGGCGAAGGCCGCGCGCCTCTCCCTCGCGCCCGGCCGGCCCGAGATCGTGGCCGGGGCGCTGACGGGCATGCTCGAGAGTTTCGACCTGCTCGACGCGGTCGATGTCGGCGAGACGGCGCCCACCAATTCCTTCGACCCCCGCTGGAGGGAAGCGAAATGACCGATCTCGCCGATATGCCCCTTCGCGCCGTCGCCGCGAAGATCGCCGCGAAGGAGGTCTCCCCCGTCGAGGTGACGGAAGCCTGCCTCGCCCGCGCGGCCGAGACGGAGCCGAAACTCACCTCCTTCTCGCTCCTGATGGCGGACAGCGCGCGCGCCGAGGCGAAGGCGGCGGAGACCGAGATCCTCGCCGGCGGCTACAGGGGCGAGCTTCACGGGATTCCTGTCGGGATCAAGGAACTCTACGACGTGGCGGGGACGCCCACGACCTCCAGCTCCGACGTGCGGGAGAACTGGATGGCGGAGACGGACAGCGCCTCCGTCGTCTCGCTGCGCGAGGCGGGCGCCGTGATCCTCGGCAAGACGCATACGCATGAATTCGCCTATGGCATCGTCACCCCGCGCTCCCGCAATCCGTGGGGGGAGGACCATATCCCGGGCGGCTCCTCCGGCGGCTCCGGCGCCTCGGTGGCGGCGGGCTCAACCTACATGTCGATGGGGTCGGACACCGGCGGCTCGATCCGGATTCCCGCCGCGGTCTGCGGCGTCGTCGGGCTGAAGCCGACTTTCGGCCGCTGCTCCCGCGCCGGGGTTACCTCGCTCGCCTGGTCGCTCGACCATGTGGGCCCGCTCGCCCGCACGGTGGCGGACGCGGCGGTGAGCCTTAATGCGCTCCAGGGCTATGACCCGCGCGACCCCGGGAGCGTGGACGTCCCGAAGGAGGATTTCACCGCCGCGCTCGGCAAGGACGTGAAGGGGATGCGGATCGGCGTGCCGAAGAACTATTACTTCGACCGCGTGGAGCCGGGCGTGGACAGCGCCGTCCGCTCCGCCATCGCGCGGCTGGAGGCGGAGGGGGCGATTCTCTCCGAGGTCACGATTCCCTATGCCGACCAGATCATGGCGATGGAGTTCGCGATCTGCCTGCCGGAAGCGAGCGCCTATCACCGGACGATGCTGCGGGAGAGCGCGCATCTCTACGAGGAGGATGTCCGCACCTTCCTCGAAGCCGGGGAGTTCGTTCCGGCCACGACCTATATCCAGGCGCTGCGCGTGCGGCGGCTGATGCAGGCGGAGCTGGCGAAGGTGTTCGAGGGGATCGACATCCTCCTCGCGCCCGCGGTTCCGGCGGCGGCGGCGCGTGCGGGGGCGGAGGTGCTGGACTGGGGGAACGGCGTGGAGGAGCCGCTCGCCTCCGTCTATGTCCGGCTCTCGGCGCCGGCGAACCTCACCGGCCTTCCCGCCATCGCCACGCCCTGCGGCTTCAACGAGGAGGGGCTGCCGGTCGCCTTCCAGGCCATCGCCCGGCCCTTCGGTGAGGCGACGGCGATCCGGCTCTGCGACGCCTGGCAGCGGATGACGGACTTCCACGAGCAGCGCCCGCCGCGGTGAGGCGTTCCCGGCGGCGGCGCGCGAGCCGCCGTCGGGCTTCACGGTCGCGTGGAATCTGTTTGACTGTTCGACCAGTCAGGCCCACGCTCCGCCCATGACCGAGGCCGCGAGAGCTTCCGAAACGCCCGACGCGAGAGAGCGCATCCTCGACGCGGCGGAGCAGGATTTCGCGCTGCACGGTTTCGCCGGGGCGGGCATGAAATCCGTCGCCGCGGCGGCGGAGGTGGCGCAGGGGCTGATCCATTATCATTTCGGCGCGAAGGAGCGGCTCTACGAGGCGGTGATCGAGCGGCGGGCGGCGATCATCAACGCCGGCCGCCTCGCCCGGCTTGAGGCGGCGGAGGCGGCGGGATTGACGCTCCGCGGCGTCTTCCGCGCCTTCTTCGCCCCGCCGCTCGGCCCCGAGGGTGGGGGCGCCGCCTATGCCCGCATCTTCGCGACGCTCGGCGCCGGGCTCGACCGGGACAGGGCGCTCGTCGCCCGCTGCTATGACGAAACCGCGCGCCGCTTCATCGCCGCGATCCGCCGGGCCGAGCCGCGGGCGGGGGAGGCGGAGGCGGCTTGGGCCTATGTACTCGCGCTCGGGGCCCTTATCACCGTGATCGGGCGGGACGGGCGGCTCGAACGCCTCTCCTCCGGCGCCGCGACGACCGAGCCGGTGGCGGACACCGTGGAGCGGCTCGCCGCCTTCGCGGAGGGCGGGCTCCTCGGCCTGATTGGAGGCGCCGGCAGCGACTGAACGGACTGAAAACAAGAACAGACGACCCAAGGGAGTGAAATGATGAAAAGACCGAGCCTCGCGGCCCTCGCCGCCGCAACCCTCCTGACCGCGGGCGCCGCCTCGGCGGAGAGCTTCAGCGCCACCATCGCCGCCGGCCATCCGCCCGTCTTCCGCTGGGTGAAGATGCTCTCCGAGGTCTTCATCCCCGTCGCGACGGAGGAGATGAAGAAGGCCGGGCACGAGATCGCCTTCACCGAGCAATATGGCGGCGCCATCGCCGGAGTGGGCGAGGAACTGGAGGCCATCGAGGCGGGGCTCGCGGAGCTCGGCACCTGCCAGGCGCTCTTCGACCCGGCGAAGCTCGGGCCGCAGAACGTCACCTATTACACGCCCTTCGTGAGCGCGGACGCCCGCGCCGTGCTCTCCGCCGTCCACGGCCTCCACCGGAACGAGCCGCGGATGCGGGAGGCCTATGCCGAGAACGGGGTCGTCTATGTCGGCGCGCCCATCGCCATCGACGATTACCTGCTGATGACGAACTTCCCGGTCGGGTCGATGGCCGATCTTCAGGGCCGGAAGATCGCCGCGCCGGGCGCCGCGATCAACTGGCTCTCGGGGACGGGCGCGGTGGGCGTCGCCGGGAACCTCACCACCTATTACAACGAGATCAAGGCCGGGGTTTATGACGGCGTGCTCGTCTTCGCCTCGGCCGCGCTGCCGGGCAAGCTCTTCGAGGTGGCGCCCCATGTCACGAAGCTCGGCCTCGGCGCGCAATATGCCGGCGCGGTCTGCGCCAACGAGGCGTGGTGGGAGAGCCTGCCGCCGGAGGCGCAGGCCGCGCTCATGACGGCGGCGGACGCGACGCAGGCCTGGTACATGGACGCGCTCGACGCGGCGGTGACGGCCGCCTTCGC
>JAUHWJ010000263.1 GCA_030424705.1 Alphaproteobacteria bacterium
CGTCTCCGCCATCCGCCTGAGCGACTGCAGAACCGCCGCGCGCGAGTCCGAGGCGGGATCGTCGGGATTGGGCGGGAAGACCTCGTAGAGATAGCGGCCGATCGCCGCCGCGCGCGGCACGCCGGTCAGCTTCTCGTGGCGCCAGTTGAGATCGATGATCGTGAGATCGAGCGTGTAGGCGATGTGCGCGAACGGGGACGCCGCCATGAAGTCGGGCGAAGATCGGGACGCGTCGGGTCCGAGGGGCATGGTTCTTCCGGCAGGCGACAAGATGGCCGGAGCGGTAGCATGCAGCTTGAGACCTGTCATCAATCTAGATTAACTCGTCGCGCTCGCGCCTCTTCTCTATTTGACAGTTGGGAATGCAGGCGCCTTACGTTACGTCGTGTTTCGGGTCTTATGTCTTCGTCTTCGTGGGCGAGCACTGCCCGAACGGCCACGCGCAACGTTCGACGAGCAGAGTATGACGCGCTGAAGGCCCGCCTCGGGCCGTGAGCCCGAAGGGCAAGGAGAGAAAGATGGTCGAATACGTCAACCCGCCGAACACCGCGCCTGCGCAGGGGCTCTATTCCCATGTCGGCGTGCCGAGCGGGAAGGGGAAGCTCGTCTTCATCGCGGGCCAGCTTTCGGTGAACCTGGCGGGCGACGTCGTGGGGAAGGGCGATTTCGCGGCGCAGTTCCACCAGTGCTTCGGCAATCTCGGCGACGTGCTGAAGGGCATGGGCGGGGATTATTCCAGCATCGTCAGGATGACGACGATCTTCGTGCATTCGCAGGATATCGAGCCCTTCATGGCGCTCCGCAAGGCGCTGTTCCCCACGATCTTCCCCGGCCCGCTCTTCCCGCCGAACACGATCCTCGTGGTGGACCGGCTGGTGAAGGAGGATTTCCTCTTCGAAGTGGAGGCGGTGGCGGAGATCTAGGGGCCGCCTCACGCCCCGGTCGGCGCGGGGCAGGCGTGCCGGGCGCATTCGAGCTCCAGCGTGGTCTGGCTTATGCCGAACCGTTCAGAAAGGCGCGCCTTGACGCGCGCCTTGATGGCGTCCGCCTCGCTCCACCGGCCGGCCTCCACCACCACATGCGCGTCCAGCGCGGCGCGGTGTTCGTCCAGCAGCCAGAAATGGGCGTGATGCGCGCCGGCGACGCCGTCCACCTGCCGGATGGCGTCGATCACGGCGCCGGTCTCGATATCCGGGGGCGAGCCGAGCATCAGGATGCGGATCACCAGGCCGATCTCCCGTAACGCCTGCCAGAGGATGTAGCCGGAGATCAGCAGGGTCACGAAAGGGTCGATCAGGCGCCAGTCGAACAGGAGGATCAGCGCCCCCGAGACGATGACCGCGACCGAGCCGAGCGCGTCTGCGACGTTGTGGAGAAAGGCGGCGCGGATGTTCACGCTCGCTTTCGACATCGACCAGGTCAGCGCCGCCGTCACGAGATCCACCGCGAGCGCGACGCCGGCCACGATCACGACGATCCAGCCCGCGACGGGCTCGGGATCGAGAAAGCGCATCGCCGCCTCGTAGGCGAGGTAGAGCCCGATCACGATCAGCGTCGTGTAGTTGACGAGAGCGGCGACGACCTCGACCCGGCCATAACCGTAGGTCATCGCCCCGTCCGAGGGGCGGCGCGCGATCTTCCGCGCTCCGAAGGCGATAACGAGGGAGATCGCGTCGGAAAAGTTGTGGAGCGCGTCGGCGATCAGGGCGAGCGAACCCGACAGGACCCCGCCGACGACCTGCGCGACCGTCAGCCCGAGATTGACCGCGACTGCAGCGATGACGCGCCGGTCTCCGGCTTCGGGATCGACATGATGGTGGTGCGCCTGTCCCAAGGCGAACGCCTCCTTTCGGGTCCGCTACCGCGAAAGCTCCCGCATCGCGCCCTCGATGCCCTGAAGGGTCATCGCATACATGCGGCCGCCGAAGATCTGCCGGATCAGCGTGGTGGACTGGGTGTATTTCCAGTGCTGTTCCGGCGTCGGGTTGATCCAGACGCTTTTCGGCCATTGCCCGATGGCGCGGCGGAGCCAGACCTCGCCGGCCTCCTGGTTCCAGTGTTCCACGGCGCCGCCGGGCTGCACGATCTCGTAAGGGCTCATCGCCGCGTCGCCGACGAAGACGACGCGGTAATCCGGCCCGTAGGTGCGGAGGATTTCGTGGGTCGGCGTCTGCTGGTCCCACCGGCGGCGATTGTCCTTCCACACGCCTTCATAGAGGCAGTTGTGGAAGTAGAAATGCTCCATGTGCTTGAACTCGGTGGAGGCGGCGGAGAAGAGCTCCTCCACCACCTTCACATGGCCGTCCATCGAGCCGCCATTGTCGAGGAAGAGCAGGACCTTGACGGCGTTGCGCCGTTCGGGGCGCGTCTTCACGTCGAGATAGCCGTGCTCGGCCGTCGCGCGGATCGTGCCGTCGAGGTCCAGCTCCTCAAGCGCGCCGTCGCGCGCCCAGCGGCGGAGGCGGCGGAGCGCGACCTTGATCGTGCGCGTGCCGATCTCGACATCCGAATCGAGATTGCGGAATTCCCGCTTGTCCCAGACCTTCACGGCGCGGCGGTGGCGGCTTTCCTTCTGGCCGATCCGCACGCCCTCCGGATTGTAGCCATAGGCTCCAAAGGGGGAGGTGCCGGCGGTGCCGATCCATTTCGAGCCGCCCTGATGCCGGCCCTTCTGCTCCTCCAGCCGCTGTCGGAGCGTCTCCATCAGCTTCTCCCAGCCGCCGAGCGCCTCGATCTGCGCCATTTCCTCGGGCGAGAGGTGCTTTTCGGCGAGCTTGCGGAGCCATTCCTCGGGCAGCGCCGTCTCCGCGATGGCGTCGGCCAGCGCAGCGCTTTCGAGCCCCTTGAAGCAGGTGGCGAAGACCTGGTCGAACCGGTCGATATGCCGCTCGTCCTTCACCAGCGCGGCGCGGGCGAGGTGATAGAACGCCTCGACGTCATACATCGCGACGCCCTTCTGCAGCGCCTCGATCAGCGTGAGATACTCGCGGAGCGAGCAGGGCACCTTCGCCTCGCGAAGGGAAAGGAAGAAGCGGTTGAACATGGGGGGAGCCTAGCCGGCCCCGCCTTCCGCGAAAAGCCCGATCCACACGATCACGATGGCGAGGAGGAAGCCGAGGAGGCCGAAGCCGAGCGCGTGGCCGATGGCGTATTGCCAGCGGTCGGCGGTTCCGCCGCCGCGGCGGGCGGCGCGGATCCAGCCGAGCGCGAAGCCGAAGATCGTGGCGGCGATGGGCAGCATGGCGAGCCTTTCCTGCTGAGGCGCGCCTTCCCTGCCCGCTGTCGCCGCCCGGCGCAAGCGGGCTTTCCGCCTCAGCGCCAGCCTGCGCCGATCCGCGCCGCCTCTTCCGCCGGGGAGAGGGCGGGGCCGGCGCCCAGCGCGTCGAGCAGGGCGCCGACCGCGTCCGCCGCCGCGCCGGAGGCGGGGGCGAAGCCGGCCGGGCCGCTCTCCGCCTCCGGCGCGGCGGCGAGGACGAGGACGGACCATGCGCCGCCTTCGCGGCAGGCGAGGCCCGTCGCGGCGACGGCGCCGCTATCCCTGAGCGCCTCGAATTCGCGGCAGGGGCCGGACGCCGTCTCGAAGCTCGCGAGGGGGCGGAGGCCGGCGGCCTCGGTTCCGCTCGCCGCGGTCTCGAAGGCGGCGGCGGCCTCCTCCGGCGCGGGGCCGGCGCCGAGGGCGAGCCGCGACCCTTCCGGCCCGCCCGTTCCGAAGAGCGCGCCGCCGAGACCGAGGCCGACCGTGAGCGCCAGCGTGGCGGCGAGCGCGGAAAAGACCGCGGGCGAGGCGAAGACGGGCTTTCGCTTCAGCGTCGCGACCTTGCCGGGCTCGGCGAGCACGGCGGCGCGGAGCGGGGCCGGCGCCTCCTCCTCCGCCGGGCCGGCGAAGGCCTCGCGCAGGAGGTCGTTCATCTCCATCAGCTTCAGCGCGACGCGCGCCGCCTCCGGGTCCGTCTCGACGAGGCGGGCGACGCGCGCCGCATCCTCGCCGACCAGCTCCCCGTCTACATAGGCGGCGATCTCCATCTCGGTCCACTCCCTGCTCATGCCGCGGTCTCCATCATCTCGCCGAGCCGCGTCCGTGCGCGGGCCAGGCGGCTCATCACCGTTCCGATCGGCGCGCCGATCACGTCCGCCGCCTCGCGATAGCTGAGGCCTTCGACGGCGACGAGCGCCAGCACTTCCCTCTGTTCGTCCGGCAGCCGCTCCATCGCGGCGCGGACCCGTTCCAGCGTCATCCGCGCCTCCGCCTTGCGCTCGGCGTAGCCCTCGTCGGAGAGCGATTCGAGCAGCTCCGGGTCGCTCGAAGCCGGGCGGCGGGCGCGGGTGCGGGCGCGGTCGATCCAGCCCGTACGGAGAATCCGGAACATCCAGGAATCGAGCCGCGTGCCCGGCTCGTACTGCTCCAGCGCCCCTAGCGCCTTCAGGCACGACGCTTGCACGAGATCGTCCCCTTCTTCCCGGCTGCCGGTCAGCGACCAT
>JAUHWJ010000264.1 GCA_030424705.1 Alphaproteobacteria bacterium
GAAGCCCGCAGCCGCCGAGCCGATCCCGTGCAGGAGGATCAGCACCGGCCCCGCCCCGTCCCGCTCCCGGAACTCGACCGCGCCGGACCTGTGCCGCCGCATGCTCATGCGAAGACGAAGCCGTTGTTGACGGGCAGCACCTGCCCCGTCACCGCCAGCGCGCCTTCCGACAAGAGGAAGGCGACCGTCGGCGCGATCTCTTCCGGCCCCATCGCGCCGCCCGCCCGCCCGCCCGGCGCCGCGCGCCCCTCGGCATAGAGCCGGTGCCGCGCCTCCGGAACGTATTCTGTGCTCTCGGTCGCCAGGATGCCCGGCGCCACCGCCGCCACCCCGACCCCTCGCGGCCCCAGCTCCCGCGCGAGGCTCCGCGTCATGGAGATCACCGCGCCCTTCGACGCGACATAGGAAAGGAGCCGCGGCGCGCCCCAGAGCGCGGTGTCCGAGGCGAGGTTGACGATCCGCCCCGAGCCCGAGGCGGCGAGCGCCGGCGCGCAGGCCCGCGTCATCAGCCATGTCCCGCGCACGTTCACGCGCATCACCCGGTCCCAGGTTTCGAGCTCGATCTCCTCGAACCCGATCCCGCCGATCCCCGTCGCGATGGCGCCGTTGTTCAAGAGCCCGTGGAGCCGCCCCCCCGTCTCCGCCGCCGCCCAGGCGCCAAGCGCGGCGATGGACTCGGGCTCCCCGAGGTCGACCGGGTGGAAGGCCGCGCCGAGCGCCGCCGCCGTCTTCCGCCCCTCCTCCTCCAGAATGTCGGCCAGCAACAGGCGCGCCCCCCGCCCCGCGAAGTCGCGGGCGAGAACGGCGCCGAGGCCGCGCGCGGCCCCGGTCACGAGTATGGCGCGCCCTTCCAGCATCACTCGGCGGCCTCACGCGCCGCGAGTTCCGCCTCGATCTGGCTCTTCGCCGCCCTCGTCAGGATCTGCCTGATGCGGGAGACGCCGAGATCGTGCTGATAGAGCATCTCGCGCCGGCGCGCGTCGTCCGGCATGCCTTCGAGCATCACCCGGTCCTGCTCCAGCACGCGCCAGTGGTTCTCCTCCAGCTTGGCGCGATAGAGGAAGCGGAAGCTCTCGCGGGCGAGCCCCGTCACCTGCCGCATCCGCCAGAAGAAGACCTTGCAGGTCCGCTCGTCCACCGGCGTCGTGAAGCCGATGATCCGGAACACGCCCCCCGGCCCCGCCGCGGGCGGGTAGGGAATGTCGAGGAAGCAGAACATCGCGCCCGGATGGACCTCGAACTCCGTCCAGTCGAAATTCGCGCCGACCTGCCCGACCCGCTCGATGCGGAAGCCGCGATCGGTCTTGTCGAGCTTCATCAGGTCCTGCTTGGAGCCGAAGGCGAGGGTGAAGCTCTCTGAATGGAGATAGCAGCCGTGCATCGGGTCCGCGAGATTGTCGAGCGCGTAGCGGTAGTTCGTCTCCCAGACCGACGTGCAGAGGAACCCGGTCCAGTCCGGGTCGGTCAGCTCCCTCGGCAGCGCCAGCTCCGGCGGCTCCGGCCGCTCGACCGAGGGGAAATAGACGAAGACGGCGTCATTGGCCTCCTGCACATGAAAGCTCTCCAGCGCCTTCCGCCCTTCCAGCGCGCATTCCGGCATCGCCGGCACGCGCTGCACCACGCCCTCGCCGTCCACGATCACGCCGTGATAGCGGCAGCCGATATTGCCCTCGTGAATCTCGCCATAGGAGAGCGGCGCGCCGCGATGCGGGCAGAAATCCTCGAGGCAGCGGATCGTCCCCGCCCCGTCGCGCCAGAGCACCAGCTTCCGGCCGAGCGCCTTCACGCCGTGCGGCCGCGTCCCCTTGATCTCGACCGATTTCGCGACCGGGTGCCACTGGCCGAGGAGGCCCGTATTCACCCGCTCCTCGATCAGGCTCTTCATGTCATGCGCGCTCATCTCGCTCTCCGCTGGCTTGGGTCCGGGCGGCGGCGGCGCCGCCCGGCGGGCTCGATCATTTCTTCGGGCGCTTGATCTTCGCGACCGGGTGATCCTCCGGATAGGTCGGGGTCACGGGCTTCGGGTTGCCGATCATGACGCACATCAGCGCCTCCTCGATCCCCTCGTTCCGCAAGCCCCGATAGACGCCCGGCGGCACGGAGATGAGGTCCCGCTCGGTCAGCACCGTCTCCGTCATCTCGCCCTTGTGCTCGATGAAGAGGCGGATCCTGTGGCCCTTCAGGATGAAGAACACCTCCTCCGCATCGCGGTGGATATGGAGCGGCCCCTCGCAGCCCGCCGGCAGCACCATGGTGGAGAAGGTGAAATGCTCCGCCGGCACCACGTTCTCGTCGTCGGAGACGCCGGTCGCCCCGGTGCCGACATAGCGCATCTGCGCGCGGCGGTATTTCGGGTCGAAATCGGCCTGGAACTTCAGCGCGTCCCAGTCGAGCGTCCGCGTCTCGTAGCGGGCGACGCGGCTCTCCATCCAGCTCGCGAGCGTCATCCCTTCGGGGATCGTCACGTCATCGGGTTCGATGGAGGGGAATTTCATCGGGGCGACGTTCATCGGAAGTCTCCGTATCAGGGGGTCAGTGTTGGGCCTTGGGAAGGTAGTGGAGCACCCGCGCTTCGACCTTGGCGAGCGCGCTGTAGAGCAGGAAACCGATCACGGTGAGGAGCACGATGGCGTTGAACACCATCGCCGCGTTCGCCTGCCCCCCGCCATAGGAGATGAGGAAGCCGAGCCCGGTATTCCCCCCCACCAGCTCCCCCACCGTCACGCCGATCACGGCGAGCGTGGAGGCGATGCGCAGCCCCGCCATCAGGTTCGGCACGGTCGAGGGCGCCTCCACCTTGAGGAAGATCTGCCAGCGGGAGAGGTTGTAGGCGCGGGCGAGGTTCACGAGGTCCCGGTCCACCGTCCGCATCGCCTGCAGCACGTTCACGAGGACGGGGAAGAAGACGATCAGCACCGTCACCAGCAGCTTCGGCATCGCGTTGTAGCCGAACCACATGATGAAGAGCGGCGCGAAGGCGACCTTGGGCGCGATCTGCAGCGCGAGGATATAGGGGGAGAGCACCTTCTCCCAGAAGGCCGACATCCCGAGCGCATAGCCGAGCGCGGCGCCGAGCGCCGAGCCGATGGCGAAGCCGAGCACGGTGTAGAGCGCCGTCGAAAGCGTGTGGCCGACCAGCCCCTCCACCCGCCACATGCGGGAAAGCTCCGCGAGGCAGTCCGAAAAGGTCGGGATGATGAAGACCGGCACGCCGAGCGCCGGCGGCAGGAACTCCCAGGCGAGGAGCACGAGGCCGAGAAGGCCGAGGCTGGCGTAGAGCGCCTTCCGTTCGGAGGTCATGCCGGCGCTCCTCGGCTGGGAAGCGGCCGCCGAAACGGCCTTGTCGGTCGGTTCGGCGGCCGCGACGCTCATTGCACGAATTCGTTCGTGAAGGTGTCGGAGACGGGCACGGCGCGGGCGACGATGTCGTTGGCAACATAGAAATCCTGCACCGCCTTGACGCGGGCTTCGTCGAAAGCCCCGCGGGCGAAGCCGGGGGCGGCGGGGTAAACCTTCGCCACATAGTCCCGCATGATCGCTTCGATCATCGCCTCCTTGCCCTCGTGCTGCTTGACGAAGGAGACGTATTCGGCGGCGGCCTTCGCCGGGTCCGCCTCGATCTCGTCGATCGCCTTGAGAACCGCCTGCACGAAGCCCCGCACGACCTCGGGCCGCTCTGCGATGGTTTTGTCGGAGGCGATGATCGCCTGCGCCATCGCGGGGAAGACGCTGTCCACCGGCATCTCGCCCATCGCGATCCCGGCGCCCCTAACGGCGGCGATCCATTCCGGCACGCCCGACATGGCATGCAGGTTCCCGGCGATGGAAAGCTGGATGATCCCGCCCGGGCCGACCGCCTGGATGTCCGCATCCGCCTTCGTCAGGCCCGCGGAGGCGAGCACGCCGAGGAGGTTGTAATAGGTCGTGTCCTGGAAGGAGAGGACGCCGATGGACTTGCCCTTCAGGTCCGCCGCGCTCTTGATCCCGCTGTCCTCGCGCCAGGCGATCTGCGTCAGCCCCCGCCCGCCGAGCAGGGCGACGCCCTTCACCTCGAGCCCGTTGGCGCGGACGATGATCGGCGTGTCCCCGATCCCGCCGCCCATGTCGGCGTTGCCGACCGCGACCTGCGTCGCCACATCCGCCCCGCCCTTGCCGACGCGGAATTCGACCTCGAGCCCCGCATCCGCGAAATAGCCCTTGTGGAGCGCCAGCTGGAACGGCGCGAAGGCCGGCAGGAAGTCCGGCGCGGGGAAGAGATAGGTCACCTTCTCCGCCGCGGCGGCTAGCCCGGCCGAAAGGCTGATCGCCGCTGCGGCGACGAGGCTGAGGATGCGATGCTTCATTGTGTTCCCTGTCAGTTGCTTGTTCAGGCGGCTTTTTCTTCGAGCTTGAGATGCCGGAATAGCTCGGCGGCGTAGCCGGAAACCTCCGGCATCATCCGCCGCTTCAGCGGCTCGTCCCGGTGCGGAAGGTC
>JAUHWJ010000265.1 GCA_030424705.1 Alphaproteobacteria bacterium
CTGCGCCATGGCTACGGTCACGCGCAAGCGAATCGGAGGAGACGGCGATGGCCTACACGGATGCGAAACTGCTGATCGGCGGCGAATGGCGGCGGGGCGACGGGCCGGGGGAGGACATCATCAACCCGGCGACCGGCGAGACGCTGGCGCGCTGCGGCCACGCCTCCCCCGCCGAGCTCGACATGGCGCTGGCCGCCGCCGAACAGGGCTTCCGCGTCTGGAGCGCGAAGACGCCGGTGCAGCGTCAGCAGGTGATGGAGAAGGCCGCCCGCGCGCTCGAGGCGAAGATCGACGAGGCCGCCGTCAACCTCACGAAGGAGATGGGCAAGCCCGTGGGCGAGGCGAAGATCGAGCTCGGCTTCGCCGTCGATCTCATCCGCTGGTATGGCGAGGAGGGCAAGCGCGCCTATGGCCGCCTCGTCCCCTCCCGCAACCCCGCCGCGCGGCAGATGGTGACCTCGGAGCCGGTCGGCCCCGTGGCGGCCTTCACGGCCTGGAACTTCCCCTCCACCAACGTCATCCGGAAGATCGCCGGGGCGATCGGCGCCGGCTGCTCCATCGTCATCAAGCCCTCGGAGGAGACGCCGGCCACCGCCGTCGCCATCGCGGAGGCGTTCCAGGAGGCGGGGCTGCCGGAGGGCGTGCTGAACGTCGTCTTCGGCGTACCGGACGAGGTTTCGCGCCATCTCCTCGCCTCGCCGGTCTGCAAGAAGGTCTCCTTCACCGGCTCCATCCCGGTCGGCAAGCATCTGCAGAAGCTGGCGGCGGACACGCTGAAGCGCTGCACGATGGAGCTGGGCGGCCACGCCCCCGTCATCGTGTTCGACGATGCGGACGTTGAGAAGGCGCTCGACGCCGTGGTCGGCTTCAAGTTCCGCAACGCCGGGCAGGTCTGCATCTCGCCGACGCGCTTCTATGTGCAGGAGAAGAGCTATTCCCGTTTCGTGGAGGGCTTCACGGAGCGGGCGGAGAAGGTGAAGGTCGGCAACGGGCTGGATGACGGCGTGTTCATGGGCCCGCTGATCGCGGAGCGGCGGATCGCGGTCATGGAGCAGTTCGTGAACGACGCGAAGGACCACGGCGCCGTGGTGAAGACCGGCGGCGCGCGCATGGCCAACGCCGGCTCCTTCTGGGCGCCGACCGTGCTCGCCGACGTGCCGGACGAGGCGATGATCATGCGGGAGGAGCCCTTCGGCCCGCTCGCCCCGATCACGACCTTCAAGGGCGTGGACGATGTGCTGCAGCGCGCGAATTCCCTGCCCTTCGGGCTCGCCTCCTATGTCTTCACCTCCAGCGGCAAGACCGGCAAGACCATGTCGGAGCAGCTGGAGGCCGGCATGGTCGGCGTCAACAACGTCGCCGTCTCCACAGTCGAGACGCCGTTCGGCGGCGTGAACGAGAGCGGCTACGGCTCCGAAGGCGGGATCGAGGGGCTCGAAGCCTATCAGCGCACGAAGTTCGTGACCGAGATCGCGCTCTGAGCGCGGCCTTGCGATGAGCGGCCGGGGCGGCTAACTCCCGCCCCGACCTTTTGGGAGACCGGCATGGACGGCCTGCGCGAAAAATATCTCTCCGAAATCGCCGCCGCGAAGGACGAGGTGGCGCTCGAATCCGTGCGCCTCGCCGCGCTCGGCAAGAAGGGGGAGATCAGCCTCGCCATGCAGGGCCTGCGGGACATGGAGCCCGAGGCGCGAAAGGCGGCGGGCGCCGCGCTGAACGTGGTGCGGGACGAGGTGCAATCCGCCCTCGCCGCCGCGAAATCCGCGCTCGCCGACGCCGCGCTCGCCGAGCGGCTGAAGACCGAATGGCTGGACGTGACGCTTCCGCCCCGCCCTGCCCCGCAGGGCACGATCCATCCCGTCTCCCAGGTGACGGAGGAGGTGACGGCGATCTTCGCGGAGCTCGGTTTCGCCGTCGAGGAAGGCCCGCATATCGAGACGGACTGGCACAATTTCGACGCGCTCAACATCCCCGCCGAGCATCCGACGCGGACGGAGATGGACACGTTCTACATGGCCCGCGCCGAAGGGGACGAGCGCCCGCCGCATGTGCTCCGCACCCATACGTCCCCGGTGCAGATCCGGGGGATGCTGAAACACGGGGCGCCGGCGCGGTTCATCTGCCCGGGCCGCGTCTATCGCGCCGATTACGACATCACGCATACGCCGATGTTCCACCAGCTCGAAGGGCTGGCGATCGACCGGGACGTGTCGATGGCGAATCTCAAATGGTGCCTCGAGGAGTTCTGCCGCGCCTTCTTCGAGGTGGAGGGGGTGGAGCTCCGCTTCCGCGCCTCGCATTTCCCCTTCACCGAGCCCTCGGCGGAGGTCGATATTCGCTGCTCCTGGGCGGGCGGGCAGCTCCGCATCGGCTCCGGCATGATCCACCCGAACGTGCTCCGCGCGGGCGGGATCGACCCGGAGCTCTGGCAGGGCTTCGCCTTCGGCATGGGGATCGACCGGCTGGCGATGCTGAAATACGGCATCCCGGACCTGCGCGCCTTCTTCGACAGCGACCTCCGCTGGCTCCGCCATTACGGCTTCGCCGCGCTCGACGCGCCGACGGCGCATGGCGGGCTCGGGGCCTGAAGCCGCGGCCTGCACACGGGGTGCAGAGGGGTCATGTCTCTGACTTAAAACGATAATCGGAAAATCGGCCGCGCGTGTGCGCGCGGTCAGCCGAAGCGGAACTCCCCCTCCCGCATCTCGATCAGAACGGGCCCGCCGCTGACTGCGCGGAGGGCGGAGACGGCCTCCGCCGCGCTGCCGGCGCGCGCGTAGCCGGCTCCGAAGCCCTTCGCCAACGCGGCGAAATCGACGGGCGAGAGGGCGACGCCCTCCGGCGCGACGCCTGCATCCTCCATCCAACAGCGAATCTCGCCATAGCCGGCATTGTTCCAAAGGAGGAGCGCGACGGGCGCCCGCGCCTCCGCCGCCGCGGCGAGTTCCGCGATGGTGAAGAGCGCGCCGCCATCGCCCGCGAGCGCGACGGCGGGCCGCCCCGGCGCGGCGAGGGCGGCGCCGATGGCGGCGGGGAGGGCGTGGCGGAGGAGGCCCAGAGGCCCGTCGCCGGCGGGCGGGCGGCGGCGTGGGCGGCGTAGGCGGGCTCCGTGCTGTCTCCGAAGACCATCGCCTCCGGCATCGCATCCCAGATCGCTTCGAGGAGCGGGAGATGGCGGGCGATGCGCAGCTCCAGCCCCGCGCCCGGCGCAGGGAGCCGGCGCGGTGCGGCGGGGGCTCGGGCGACGAGCGGCAGGAGCGCGCGGGCGAAGCCCGCCGCCTCTGCATGGACGGCCAGCGCCGCCGCAGGGCCGATGCGGAGCTGCGCGGCGTCGATGTCGACCCGGATCAGCGGGCCGCCGAATTCCGGGTCGGGCTCGCCGTTCCAGGACCAGTCGGTCGGCCCGAATTCGCAGCCGAGGGCGAGCGCGGCGTCGCTCGCCGCGATCAGCCGCCGCGCCCCTTCCGCAAAAAGCTCGCCCCCGGCGTTGAGCGGATGGGCGGGCGGCAGGAGCCCGCGCCCGTTGGCCGTCATCAGAACCGGCGCGCCCAGCGTCTCCGCCAGCAGCCGCGCATCCCGCCCGAGCCCGCACGCCCCGCCACCGAGGATGAGGAGCGGCCGCGCCGCGCGGTTCAGGATCGCGGCCGCCTCAGCCAGCGCCGCCTCCGGGACGGCGGGCTGCGCGGCGGGCGCGCGGGGCGGCGGGGCCGCGCCCGCCGCCGCCGCCAGCCGGTCGGTCGGGATCTGGATGTGGACGGGGCGCGGGCGGGCGGAGGCGAAGAGGTCCATCGCCTCGTCGAGCGCGGCGGCGAGCCCCGCCGCATCCTCGACCTGAAGCGAAAGGCCGGACACGCCGGAGAGCGTGGCGAGCTGGTCCTTCATCTCGTGGAGCCCGCCCCGCCCGCGCATGGCGGCGGGGCCGACGGAGGAGATCACGAGCATCGGGACCGAATCGCCATGGGCCTGCCCCATCGCGGTGGCGATGTTGGTCATCCCCGGCCCGGTGATGATGAAGCAGGCGGCGGGCCGCCCTGTCGCGCGCGCATAGCCGTCCGCCATGAAGCCCGCGCCCTGCTCGTGCCGCGGCGTGACGTGGCGGAGGCCGGAGCCGGCGAGGCCGCGATACATCTCCACCGTGTGAACGCCCGGAATGCCGAAGACGGTGTCGAAGCCGCGCGCGGCGAGCATCGCCGGTATCAGGCCGCCAAGGGTGGTCATCTGCGTCGTCTCCGGCCCCGGACCCGATCCGGGGCCCCGATGAATGAAGCGCGAAAGGTCGCGGCGCGCCCTGCCGCGCGAGGCCCCGGATCGGGCCCGGGGCCTTGATCCCACCCCCTCCGCTTGACCTGACGTGAGCGGATCGCTAGGCGAACCGCAACCCGGAAAGAGAGGAAATCCCATGTCGAAGCCCAGTCTCCTGATCCTGCCCGGCGACGGGATCGGCCCCGAAGTGATGGCCGAGGTCCGCC
>JAUHWJ010000266.1 GCA_030424705.1 Alphaproteobacteria bacterium
CCGAGTGGTGGGACCCTGCGGGAAAGTTCCGCCCGCTCCACGAGATGAACCCCTGCCGCATGGGCTATGTCGCGGAACAGGCCGCCGCCGAGTTCGGGCGCGACCTTCGGGCGCGGGCACCCTTCGCCGGCCTCGCGGCCGTTGATGTCGGCTGCGGCGGCGGGCTGGCGGCGGAGCCGCTGGCGCGGCTCGGCGCTTCGGTGACGGGGCTCGACATGGCGGGGGAGAGCCTCGCCGTAGCCCGCGCGCACGCCGCGGCCTCCGGCCTCGAGATCGACTACCGGCTCGAAAGCGCTGAGGCGGCGGCGGCGCGGGGCGCACGGTTCGACCTCGTGCTCGCGCTGGAGATCGTCGAGCATGTGGCGGACGTTCCCACCTTCCTCGCCGCCCTTTCCGCGCTCGCGAAGCCGGGCGGGATGGT
Source organism: Alphaproteobacteria bacterium (assembly GCA_030424705.1). Lineage (GTDB taxonomy): Bacteria > Pseudomonadota > Alphaproteobacteria > Rhodobacterales > Rhodobacteraceae > Pikeienuella. Next base: position 422 of record JAUHWJ010000266.1, read on the forward strand.
GATCCTCTCCACGCTCAACCGCACGCCGGAGAGCTTCGCCGCGGCCATCGTCGGCGCGGAATGGCTGCTCCGCTGGCTGCCGAAGGGCACGCATGACTGGCGGAAATTCCCGACGCCGAAGGAGCTGGAGGCGGCGCTCGGCCTCGCCGGGCTGGAGGTGGTCGATGCGAAAGGCATGGCGCCCGACCCGATGCGCGGCGGCTGGCGGCTCGTGGAGAGCCTCAGGGTGAACTATCTCGTGACAGCGGTGAAGCCGGGCTGAGCCGCCCTCATTTCGTCAGCCGCCCGCCGGAGAGAACCGCAGGGTCTATGGCGATGACGTCATGCGCCTCCGTCGGCGCGAGGCCGAGCCGGGCGCAGAGCGCCTCGGACGCTTCGTTGCCCTTCCTGATCCCGGTGAAGAAGGCCTTCGTCCCGAACCGCTCGTTCATGGCGAGGAGGGACATCGCGCCCATGACGATGGCGATCCCCTGCCCGCGGCGCCGCTCGTCCGTCGCCAGCATCCCCCACCAGGCGAGGCCGGCCTTTCGGCCCGCAGGATGGAACTGCATCACCGAGGCGGTCGCGCCGACGACCGCGCCCGTGCGATCCCGCGCGAAGAGGCAGACGGAGGGCCGGCGGAGCCCGCGCATGAAGGCGCCCATCGGCAGGAGCACGCCGCAGCTCTGCGTCAACTGGTCGAGCGCGGCGAGGTCCTCCGCGGGGGTTTCGGCGTCCACGGAGACGATTTCGAGGTCTTCCGGCAGGCTCCGCGCCGCGAGGAGCGCGCGGGCGGCGTCGAGCGCGGCCTCGTCCCCACGCCAGTCGACGAAGGAATCGACGACGAGCCCCTCCACTTCGAGCGCAAGGCGGAGCCGCTCCAGTTCGCTTGTCGGCACGCTTTCCTGCGGGCCGACGCCCTGAAGCCGGGCGAGCGCAATCTGCATCGCGAGACTGTCCGGGTGGTGCTCGGCGAGGCCGATCGCTCTGCCGTGCGAGGAGAAGCGCGGGTCGTCGCCGATGAGGGACCAAAGATGGGCCGCGCGGCGCTGGAGGCCCTGCTGAGCCTCGTTTCCGAAAAACTCGCCCACACCGGCTGTCATCCGGGGAGCCTGCCGCCCGAAGTCCAAGAAGGCAACCGTTTCCTCAATTCGCCCACGGGGCCATGACGTTCAGCGCGCGCCCGCCATTCACGCGCCCGGCCGGAGGCGAAGGCCGTAGGGCGAGGGGTGCCAAGCCGCCGCGTCGGTCGAAGATCGGGCCGTGCACGCCGCGGTGGGCGCGGTGACGCGCCCGCCGTGGGGCGGCGGGCGCGGGCAGATCAGCCGCGTGTATGATCTGCCGGGCGCTCTTGAGGACGACTCGCTACAAGGCACGGAGCTGGACGATTGGACGCGGGCGGATCAAGCAGTCCGATTTCTATCCCGCCCTCGCCCGCCTACCCCGCGATCAGCGAATCCGCCTTCGCCTCCGCCCGGTCCGCCCTGCCCCTGTCCCCGAGCCCGCGGAAGGCGCGGGCGACGGCGCGCCAGTTCTGCGCCGAGGTCGGCTTCAGCATCGCCCGCTCGTTGGCGAGGCCAAGCGCGAGGTCAAACCGCTTCGCCCGAAGCGCGGATTCGAGCAGGGTCCACCCGATCACATCCCGCTGCGCGAAGGAGCCGCCGAGCCGGTGCGTCATGTAGCGGACGGGGAGGAGCCTATCGACGCAGGCGCCGTAGGCGCCCTTCTGGAAATCCCGGATCGCGAGGCAGAACGGCATCCCGATCTCCCGGCTCATCGCGACGTTCGCGTCCGACGCGCTTTCGACATAGCGCTCGTTCGCGGTCAGCAGCGCCGTCTGCGCCGCCTGCCGGTCATCCGCCGCGAAGGCCATCATCGCGTGAACGTCGTTGAAGGCGTAGAGCGTGTCCTGCGCCGCGGGCTCCCACTTGTCCGCAAGGTGCCGCCAGCGGGCGCCCACGTCGACGCCGCAGAGATTGAGCCGCCACAGCAGGGCCGCCGCGTCCAGCTCCTCATAGCGGTCCCCCGCCTTGCCCTCGGAGTTCAGATGCGCGTCATAGATCGCCATGACCCGCTCCGCCTCCTCGATGTCGAGATGGAAGAGCGCGGTGTGCCACCAGAGATGATTGGCGAAATTGGAGCTTCCCCAGCGCGCCTCATGCTCCCGCATGAAGCGGATGCCGCCGGCCTGCCGCCCGTTCATCTCCATGACATGGGAGACAGCGTGAACGGCGTAGGGATTGTCCGGCCGGATGCAGAGCGCCTGCCGCCCCATCTCCTCCGCCAGCGCGAAATCCCGGTTCTCCTCCAGCCCGAAGGAATAGAAGCCGAGCACGAATTCATAGCCGGGCACGCCTTCGTCCCAGAGCGTGAAGACCCGCGCCACCGCGTCGCGCTGCCCCGCCACGTCCCCGAGCAGCACGTCGGTCAGGTGCACGAGCTCCAGCGCCAGAAGATCGCGCGGGTGGAGGACCAGCGCCTTCTCCCATTCCTGCACGGCGCCGAAGAAATCGCCCCGCACCCAGGCGCGCACCGCCGCCATGTGCAGCCGCTCCCGCTCGTTCGCCATGCCCGCGCGCTTCTCGGCCTCGGCGAGCGCGGCGACCATCTCGCCATAGATGCGCGTCTCCATCGCCTGCGTCAGCCAGCCCGCCTTGAAGAGCCAGCCCATGAGGAAATCCGGGTGCTCGGCCAGCACCCTGTCGATCTCCCCCACCGCGTCGCCGCGGAAGGCGAGGGACATTTCCAGCGCCCGCTCCAGCCCTTCGAGCGCGTCGGGATGGGCGTAGGAGACGGGCACGCCCCTGATGTCATGCCCCGGCTTCGGCGCGTTCCGGCTAGATCCGTCCATCATAGGCGTTCCTCCCGATCATCGCGGAGATGAGCGTGAACGTCGGCCGCCGCAAGGCGGCGGTGACGGCTTCGTGAAGGGCCGTGCGATCCGTAACCGTAACCCCCTCCCCGCCCATCGCCTTGGCGACGGCGGTGAAATCGGTCGGCGGAAACTCGACGCCGAGAGTGTCCATGCCCGAGCCGCGCTGCTTCAGCTCGATGAGGCCGAGCTGTTCGTCCACGAAGACGACTATGGGGAGGGCGAGTTTCAGGTCCCGCGCCGTGGCGAGCTCGCCGAGGAACATCTCCAGCCCGGCGTCTCCGACGAAGGCGATGACGGGCCGCTCCGGCTCCGCCAGCTTCCGCCCGATGGCGAGCGGCACGGCGCAGCCCATCGTGCAGAGCGCGGTGGATTGCAGGAGGCCACCGACATGGTCCGACTCCCAGACATGGGAGAGGACGATGCGGTGTGCGCCGCTGTCCACGGTCGCGACCGACCCGGCCGGCATCGCGCTCCGCGCCTCGTGGACGACGGCCGCCGGGCCCCATGGCTCCTCCACGCGGAAGGCCTCGCGAAGCCGCGCCTTCGCCGCCGCCGGCTCGCCGCCCGGCCATGTCGTGCGCGGCGCGACGCCGGCAGAGATGGCTTCGAGGCTGGCGGCGACGCTCCCGACGATGGTGAGCGGGGCCTGGTGCATGTAATGGGTGTTGGAGACGGCGGCGATGTCGATGACTCGCTGGCCCTCCGCGAAGGGGTCGCGCCAGCCGATCCGCATCTCGATCGGGTCGTAGCCCGCGAGAACGACGCAATCCGATTCCTGAAGAAGCGGCAGCAAGGCCTTGTCTGCAAGGGGGGAAAGACCTGCGGCGCCCACGGCGAGCGGGTCGCCTTCGGGGATCACGCCCTTCGCCTTGTAGGCGGCGATCACCGGCGCGCCGTGCCGCCGCGCGAAGGCCTCCACCGCGGGCCCCGCCCGCTCCGTCAGCACGTCGAGCCCGGCGAGGACGAGCGGGCGCTCCGCCTCCGCCAGCCACGCCTGCGCCGTGGCGAGGGCCTCGCCATGGGGCGCCGTCGCCGCCTCCGCGAAATGGCGGGAGCGGCGGAAGGGCCCGCGCTCGCGCTGCACGTCGATGGGCACGTCGAGCACGACGGGGCCAGGGCGGCCCGAGGTCGCGATGCGGAGCGCCTTGTCGACGGCGAGCGCCGCCGTCCCCGCC
>JAUHWJ010000267.1 GCA_030424705.1 Alphaproteobacteria bacterium
CGCCGCGGACGAGGCGAGGACGGATGGCGGGCCGGGGAAGCCGGAAAAAACGGCGGCCGCGTCCGGAACGACGCCGGGCGCCGTCGGCGCGCGGGCTGTCGCCGGCGCCGCCCAAGGCCCGGAAGGCGCCCAGTCCGGACCGGAAGGCGGCATCGGGCCGCAGGTCGAGGTCGCCGACGCCCTGACGACGGGCGTCCCGGATCTCTCGCCGCCGGCGGACGAAGAGCCCGCGGATACACCCATCGACGCCGGAGCGATCGCCGCGGACGCTGTCGCTGTCGCCGCCGCGCCCGCCCAGGCCGGCGCAATCGGCTCTGCCCCGGCGAATCCGGAATCCGTTTCCGGCGAGCGGGGGGCCCAGAGCGCCAGCGCGACGCTGCGGCCGGAGCGTGCAGTCGGGCTTTCCGACGCGCCTTCCGCCGGCGCAGGCGATGAGCCGGAGCGGATGCCCGCGGACGCGCCATCCCCCGGCCTCGCGCAGCGGCAGGAGCGCGCTGCGGCGGCGGCCGGCCCGTTCGTCGGCGCAGGCCCCGCGCCGCGGCAGATCCAAGCGGCCGCCGCAGACGCTGCGTCAGCCGCGCCGGCGATTGATCCTGACGTAGCCCCCGGGGCCGAAGGCGCCGGGCCAGGGAGGGATGCGGCCTCGTTGGCCGAACGCCCCTCTGCAACGATGGCGGTCGCCCCTCGAACCGCCGAAACGGCGGCCCGTGAGGCTGGGGCCAATGCGGCTCAGCATGCGACGGTCGCGCTTTCCGCGCGCCCGCTCGACGAGGCCGCGGAGCCGGCGCCGCGCATCGGCCCGGAGGGCGACGGCGCCCGGGCGCGGGAGGGCGCCGACGCGCCCAAGGTCGCCATGACAGCTGCGCCGAACGCAGCCGAAAAGCCGGTCGCGGCCGGGCTCGCCGATGCAACCGTCTCGGCGTCGGGCGAGGTCGACTTCGCCGGCCCGGCGCAAGAGGCGCGCGCCGGACTTCGCCTCGAAGCGGCGGCGGCGCCACACGCGCCGCTCGCCCATGGCGCGGGCGGGGAGCGCGTCGCCTCCCAGGTCGCCGGGCATATCGCGGCGGCCCTGAACGGCGGAAAGGCGGATGGCGAGACACTTGAGCTTCGGCTCGACCCGCCGGAGCTCGGCCGTGTGCGGCTCAGCTTCACGATCTCCGACATGGGCCTCACCGCCGTCGTCAGCGCCGACCGACCCGAGACGCTGGACCTCATGCGCCGCAACGGGGACATGCTCCAGCGCGAACTGGCCGATGCGGGCTATGAGCGGGTCTCGCTGGATTTCGGCGGGGGCGGAGACGGGCGCGAGCAGGGCGGCGAGGGACGAAGCGACGCCGAGTCCGGCCCTCGGAGCGCGGAGCCGGCAAAGAGCCCGGCCCCATGGCGCAGGCTTCCCGCCGGCGAGGACCGGCTCGACATTCGCATCTAGGAGACGAACATGGACACCGCCGCCGTCTCGAGCCTCACCCAGGGCTCCGCATCGCAGAACGCCGCCGCACAGAAGGCCGCCCAGTCGGACGCGCTGCGCGCCGGCGGGGACTTCGAGACGTTTCTCACCCTTCTGACGGCGCAGCTCCGCAACCAGGATCCGCTCAACCCGCAGGAATCCACGGAATTCGTCGCGCAGCTGGCCCAGTTCTCCGCCGTCGAACAGCAGGTGCGAAGCAACGAGACGCTGAGCTCCATCCTCTCCGCCCTTGGCGGGACGGGCGCGGGCGCGCTCGCGCCCTGGCTCGGCAGGGAGGTGGAGGCACCCTCGGCGCTGGACTATTCCGGCGCGCCGCTGGAAATGAAGGTGAATCCCGCACCCGGGGCCACAGGCGCGACGCTGGTCGTCAAGACCGAGTCGGGCCTCACAGTCGCGCGCCTGCCGGTCGATCCGACAGCGACGACGGTAACCTGGTCCGGCGAGACCGGAGCCGCGGCGCCGGCCACGCCCGGGACCTATCGCTTCACGCTCGAACGCGTGAACGGGAAGGACGCGATGCCGCCGGAGACGCCGCGCGGCTTCTCCAGCGTTGTCGAGGCGCGGGCCGGGGAGACCGGCGTCGACCTTGTGCTGAGCAATGGCGACGTGGTTCCGGCCGACACGGTCACGGCGATCCGCGAGCCTTCCTCCGGCGCCTGAGCCGGCAAGACAACGAACGAAACAGCGGGCGCCCCGGCAAGGGGCGCCCGTTTTCCGTTCAGATGTCCTGGCGGATGATGCTGGTGATGAGGACGGCGCGCACGCCCGGCCCGATGACCCGCCTTGCAGTGGAGGTCAGCGAGGCGCGAAGATCGTCCATTACCCGCGGCTCGGTGAAGGAGCCGGCGAAGCCCCCCGATTGCGCGTGGAGGAAGAGCACGCGCAGGAATTCGTCCCTCAGCTTCGGCTCCTGAGCGAAAACCGGCGCGCTCCCGCCGGCATCCGGCGCCATTTCCACCGCCATCTGCAGGACCATGAGCGCGCCGACCTTCTCGTCCGCGATGACCGGCACGATGAACTGGCGATCGAGCTTCACATATTCGCCAGGCGCATCGGGCGCGGGCTCCGGCTCGGGCGCCTTCTCCGCCGCCTCCGCGGCTGCCTCGCCCTCCTCCGGCTCTGGCGCGGGCTTCATCGAATGCCCGGCGAAGAGCCCGCCGGCGAGGCCGACGAGCGCAAGAACGACGGGGATCAGCAGCTTCTTCATGACGCGCTCCTAGAAGGGCAGGATGATGTCGGCGATCTGCTGGCCGTAGCGGGGCTGCTGCACATCGGTGATCTGGCCGCGGCCGCCATAGCTCACGCGCGCGTCGGCGATCTTGTCATAGGTGATCTCGTTCTTGCGGCTGATGTCTTCCGGCCGGATGACGCCATGGACACGCAGCTCCCTCAGCTCGAAATTCACCCGCACCTCCTGGTTGCCGACAATGACGAAATGGCCGTTCGGCAAAACGTCCGTCACGGTCGCCGCGAGGCGCAGCGTGATCTGCTCGGCGCGACTGACCGATCCGGAGCCGGCGCTGGTCGAGTTCGCCGTCACCTGAGCGCCGGGGTCGAGGTTGATCCCCGTCAGGTCGTCAATGAGATCGGGAAGGCCGAGGAGAGCGCCGACCGACATGTCCTCGCCCGCGGCGCGGGTGCGCTGCGTGGCGTTGTCGATCTGCGCCTCCTCGTCAATTTCGATCACGACGGTCAGAATGTCCCCGCGTGTCCGGGCGCGGCGGTCGCCGAGCAGGGAGGAGGGGCCGGAGCGCCAGAGCGAGGCGCTCACGATCGGCTCCTGAAGGTTGGCGGGCGCGCGCATTGCGGCGAGTTCCGCCGCGCTCGGCTGCGGCGTGGCGAGGGCGACCCGCTCCGGCGTGACGGTGAGCGGCTCGGTCGCCAGCACCTGCCCCGGCGGTGTGAAGGAGGGCGGCTTGCCGACATGATCAAGCCGGCCGCAGCCGGAGGCGGCGAGAAGGAGCGCAAGGGGCGCAGCGGCGTATTTCATCTCTACCTCGAAACGATCACGTCGCCTGTCTCCGAGACATCGCCGGTGACGATGACGCGGGAGGCGAGGTTCATGACGCGAATGCGGTCCCCCGCAGCGCCCCGGTCGAGCGCGCGGCCGTCCGCAGCGATCAGCAGCGGGCCACGCTCGAAGCGCAGCCGCACGATCTGGTTGCGTTCGACGATGGCGGCGGGAACAAGGTCCCCCGCACGGATCGGACGGCCTTCGTAGATCGTGACCTTCGTCTCCATCCCTTCGACCGAGGCGAGGTCGCTCAGCGCGCCGGGGATGGCGGCCGCGGCGACCCGCAGGTCTTCCGGCGCGATGACCGAACGGGCGGGTATCGCCCGCGATGCGACGAGGCTCTCCGCGCCGAGCGGCGCGGCGAGGAGAAGGGCGGGCGCAAGGAGCGCCGGGAAGAGGATCGCGCGGCGGCTCATCGGATCTGCACCGTCGCGCCGAGCATCTGGTCCGCCGCGGTGATGACCTTGGCGTTCATCTCGTAGCCGCGCTGCGCCTCGATCAGCTCGGTGATCTCGCGCACCGCGTCCACCCCGCTTTCCTCGAGGAAGCCCTGGCGGAACGTGCCGCGCCCGTCCACGCCGGCATCGCCGATATTGGGCGGGCCGGAGGCCGCCGTCTCCCGGAAGAGGTTGCCGCCGATGGCTTCGAGCCCCTTCTCGTTGACGAAGGTCGCCAGCGTCAGCCGCCCTAGAACCTCGCCCGCAGGCTGGTCGTCGAACGAGGCGACAACCTCGCCGTCGGCGTTGATGGTGATCGAGCGCGCATCCTCCGGGATCGTGATGCCGGGGACGACGGGGAAGCCCTCCGCCGTCACAACCTGCCCCTCCCCGTTGCGCTTCAGCCCGCCGTCGCGGGTGTAGCCCGAGGTTCCGTTCGGCAGCTCGATCTCGAGCCAGCCGTTCCCCTCGATGGCGATGTCGAGTTCGGCGTCCGTGGCGCGTAGCGAGCCCTGCGTGACCTCCATC
>JAUHWJ010000268.1 GCA_030424705.1 Alphaproteobacteria bacterium
GGCGTCGGGCGGAAGGGGATGCGGAGCCCGTTCCTGATGTCCCGGTCCCGCTTCCCCGTCGTCGGCACGTCCACGGTGACGAGCAGAACCTCGCAGCCCGCCGCCTCCGCCCGGTCGAGGAAATGCCCCGTCATCTCCCGGTCGTTGGAGACATAGATCTGGAACCAGGCGAAGCCCTCCGCCGCCTCCGCCAGCGTCTCCAGCGGGGTCGAGGCGGCGGTGCTGATCGCGTGCGGGATGCGCTCCCGCGCCGCGAGCCGGGCGAAGGCGAGGTCCGCCCCCGGCCAGGCCATGTTGATGAAGCCCATCGGCGCGATCCCGAAGGGCGCGGCGTAGGCCTTGCCGAAGAGCGTCGTCTCCGTGTCATAGGCGGAGAGATCGACGAGATAGCGCGGCGCCAGCGTCACCGCGTCCAGCGCGCTGCGGTTGCGGGCGAGCCCCGTCTCCGATTCCGCGCCGCCGTCGATGAAGTCGAAGGCGAAGCGCGGCAGCCGCCGCCGCGCGCGGAGGCGCAGATCGTCGATCGACGCCGCCCGCTCCAGCCCGCCGCTCACGCCCCGTCCTCCGGCGCGACGGCGAGGGAGACGGCGCCGAGCGCGCCGAAATCCATCCGCACCCTATCCCCCGGTTCAAGCTCCAGCGGAACCGCGCAGGTCCCCGTCGTCACGAACTCGCCCGCCGCGAGGCCGATCCCGAGCGCCGAAAGCTCGTTCGCGCACCACGCGAGGGCGATCCGCGGGTCCCCCAGCACGTTCGCGCCGCGCCCTTCGCGCGCATAGCGCCTGGCGACCGTTCCCTCCATCGCATGGGCGGAAAGGTCGAGCGCCCGCCAGTCGGCGGCGACGGCGCCCCCGAGCACGATCTCCCGCGAGCAGGCGTCATCCGCAATGAGCGTCGGCCCGCCGACCCGCGCAAAGTCGAGAAAGCGCGAATCCGGAACCTCGATGGCGAGATGCAGCGAGCCGACCCGCGCCAGAACCTCCTCCACAGTCCACGGCTCCGCGCGGGGCGGGACGGCCTCGCCGAAGCGGAAGGCGAATTCCGGCTCCGCCACCCGCATCCGGTTCGTCGCAAGCGAAACGGTCGCGCCATCCGGCAGCACCGCCCCGCCGAGGATGCGCCCGGCGAGCGGCCCGTCGACGCCGATATGAAGCTGCCCCGCCGCGCTCGTCGCCGCGATCTTCCACCCGGCGCGCCCCCGTCCCGAAAGCCGCTCCAGCGCCGCCTGCGCCGCATAGCCTTCCGTCCGCGTCGCCGGCTTCAGCGCCGCCGGCAGGTCCTCCATCGCCGTCCCCGCCGTCCAGTTGTCCCGGACCAGCCGCGCGGCCTCCTCCATCGCATCCACCCTTCAGGCGCTCCTCTCCTCGCGCGGCGTCGTCCCGCGCCGCTCCGGACAGGTCTAGCGGGGATGCGGGCACGCGTCTCCGGTCTTTGGTGCGACTCTGCCGCCTTCGCGACGATAGGCGCGAGGAGATGGCGCGTTGACCAAGAGAACCAACGCAGGCGCCACTAGGCGGTTGCTCTCGTTACGACCCTGCACGCCCGACATGTTCGCCGCGCTGGAACTCTTCTTGGCGTCGAGCAGTGTGGTCGGGGGCTTTCTTCGGGTTCAACAATGCAAGGTAGAGCGGCCTGTCGCCCCTGCTTCTCCAACGCTATCGGCCTGTAGCTCGCGCGCTTCATCCTCGCGGATGCCCACGCCTCCCTCGACCATCCGGGCAGCCAAATCTCTTGCATCTGTCCAGCGCTCGACGGGAGACCGCTTTTCGACGCCGGCGCGCTTAGCGCGCACCTTCGACACCTGTTGGTCGAACTCGTTGAGAAGCATCGAGTATTCGCGGACAAGGTCGGCACCCGAACGCGCCTTCATTGCGACTTGGAAGACGCTCTGGCCTAGCGCCTCAGCAACGTCCTTATGAAAGCGTCGCCTGAATCGCTTGCGGCTGCCAGAGAGCGTGTCAACGAACTTGAGGTCTATCGTCACTGCCATCGTGCACGTGTCCCCTTTGTGTCCCGTTTAGTGTCTCGGGAGGGGCGCGAAGCGACTGAAATTATTGAAGAACAGACCCGTATCAGGCCGGTTCTGGTGCGGTCGAGAAGACTCGAACTTCCACGGGAGTTACCCCACAGCGACCTCAACGCTGCGCGTCTACCAATTCCGCCACGACCGCATTTCATGACAGCGCGCGGGGCATAGCACCGGCTCGGCGCCCCTGCAAGGGGGGCTTGAGAGGCTTTCTCTTGCTCGCGCCGGGCGGAAGGCTTAGCAGCGCCGCATGATCGAATGGCGGGTGAGCGACGGGCTTACGGACTATGCGGAGGCGCTCGCCTGGCAGGAGGCGCGCGCCGCCGCGATCCGCGCGGGCGAGGCGGAGGAATGCGTCTGGCTGCTGGAGCATCCGCCGGTCGTGACCGCCGGGACAAGCGCGCAGCGAGAGGATCTGATCCAGCCCGGCCGCTTCCCCGTGATCGAGACGGGGCGGGGCGGGCAATACACCTATCACGGGCCGGGCCAACGCGTCGTCTATGTCATGCTCGACCTCGGCGCGCGGGGGCGCGACGTGCGGGGCCATGTCTGCCGGATGGAGGACTGGATCATGCGAGCCCTCGCCGAATTCGGGGTGAAGGGGGAGCGGCGGGCGGGGCGCGTCGGCGTCTGGGTCGTGCGGCCGGAGCGGGCGCCGGGGCCGGGCGGCTCGCCTGCGGAGGCGAAGATCGCGGCGATCGGCGTGCGGGTGCGCCGCTGGGTCGCATTTCATGGCTTCGCGCTCAACGTGGAGCCCGATCTCGAGCATTTCCGCGCCATCGTTCCCTGTGGCATCCGCGATCACGAAGTCACCAGCCTTGTTGATCTCGGCGCGCCGGCTGTTATGTCTCAAGTCGATCTGGCGCTGGAAACGGCTTTCCGCGCCGTATACGCAGGCGAAGGCCTGAGAAAGACCCGAGGAGGAAGACCATGATCCGCATCGCCGCACTCGCCGCGATGACGCTTTTCGCAACCTCCGCCCTGGCCGACGGCGACGCCGCCAAGGGCGAAGGGACGTTCGCGAAGCGCTGCAAGACCTGCCATTCCATCTACAACGGCGACAACGACATCGTGAAGGGCGGCAAGATCGGGCCGAATCTTTTCGGCGTTATCGGCAGGTCCGCCGCGAGCACTGACTTCAAGTACGGCGACTCGGCCAAGGCCGCCGGCGAGAAGGGCCTTGTCTGGGACCAGGCCCAGATCATCACTTATCTCGAGGATCCGAAGGCGTTCCTCGTCGAGTATCTCGGCGATTCGAAGGCCCGCTCCAAGATGGCATTCAAGCTGAGGGACGAGGGCGACCGCGCCGACATCGCCGCCTATCTCGCGACGTTCTCCGGCACGAACTGATCCTGGATAGCCGCATCGTCGCGCCGCCCCGGCCTCCGGGGCGGCGCGCGCCGTTTCAGGAGCCGGCGCCGCGCAGCGAAATGGCGAACGCGCCCGCTTACGGCGCATCCCGATCCTGCTACTCTCGCTCTTGACGATCCGCCGCAGCGCGCGGCGTATCGCCCTGTTGAGGCGGCGCGCGGTTCCCGCTATGCCGATTGTGAATTCCGCTCCGCTCCGGCGGGGGGGAATGCATCCGAGGGAGACTTCACATGGCTGACGCCGCGGCGCATGGCGCCCACGATCACCGTCCCGGGTTCTTCACCCGGTGGTTCATGTCCACGAACCACAAGGACATCGGCATCCTCTACATCTTCACGGCGGCCACGCTCGGCATCATTTCCGTCGCCTTCACGATGTTCATGCGGCTCGAGCTCATGGACCCGGGCGTGCAGTACATGTGCATGGAGGGCTTCGCGTCCGCCGAGTGCACGCCGAACGGGCATCTCTGGAACGTGATGATCACCGGCCACGGCGTCCTGATGATGTTCTTCGTGGTCATTCCGCTCCTCTTTGGCGGATTCGGCAACTATTTCATGCCGCTGATGATCGGCGCGCCCGACATGGCGTTCCCACGGATGAACAACCTCTCCTTCTGGATGTTCTTCGCCGGTGCGACTCTCGCCGTTCTCTCCGTCGTGATGCCGGGCGGCAATGGCCAGCTCGGCGCGGGCGTCGGCTGGGTGCTCTACGCGCCGCTCTCGACGAACGAGCAGGGCTTCGCGATGGACCTCGCGATCTTCGCCGTCCATCTCTCCGGCGCCTCCTCGATCCTTGGCGCGATCAACATGATCACGACCTTCCTGAACATGCGCGCGCCGGGCATGACGCTCTTCAAGGTGCCGCTCTTCGCCTGGTCGATCATGGTCACGGCCATGCTGATCCTCTTCGCGCTTCCGGTGCTCGCCGGCGCGATCACCATGCTGCTGACGGACCGCAACTTCGGGACGACCTTCTTCGACCCGGCGGGCGGCGGCGACCCTGTGCTCTACCAGCACATCCTCTGGTTCTTCGG
>JAUHWJ010000269.1 GCA_030424705.1 Alphaproteobacteria bacterium
AGCCGCCTACGGCTCCGGGGCGGCGCTCTGGTGGATCGTCCTCTCCCTCCTCCCCTGCATCTGGTTCGGGCTTCGGCACCCGGGCGGCGCCGGCGCGCCCCTGCCGAGCCCGAAACTGGCGGAGGCGGCGGCGCTTCTCCGCCGGCCGGACTTCCTCCTCATCATGTTCGCCGCGGCGAGCCTTCAGGGGAGCCATGCCGTGCTTTACGCCTACGGCTCGCTGCACTGGAGCGCGGCGGGGATCGGGGACGGGACGATCGGCGCGCTCTGGGCCTTCTCGGTCCTTCTCGAAGTCCTACTCATGGTGTTCTACGGGCGCCGGTTCATCGCTTGGGCGGGTCCTGCCGGCGCGATGGCGCTGGCGGGCGGGGCGGGCCTCGTGCGCTGGGCGGCGATGGCGCTCGACCCGCCGCTTGCGCTCCTATGGCCGCTCCAGGCGCTCCATGCGCTCACCTTTACCGCCGCCTGGCTCGGCGCGGTGGCGATGACGGAGCGGGCCGCGCCCGCCGCGCTCGGCGCGACGGCGCAGGGCATGGTCGGCGCGATGGCGGGGGGCGCGATGATGTCGGCCGCCGGGTTCGCAGGATCCTTCGCCTATCCCGCATACGGCGCGGGCGCGTTCTGGATCGGCTTCGGGCTCTCCCTCCTCGGTTTCCTCGCCGCGCTCCGGCTCAGATGAGGCCGAGGGCGCGGAAGCTCGCGTCCCGCTCCTTGCCGATCACGACGTGGTCATGGAGCACGACGCCGACGGCCTGCAGCGCGGCGGCGACCTCCTTCGTCATCCGGATGTCGGCCTGTGAGGGCGTCGGGTCGCCGGAGGGATGGTTGTGCGCCATCACGAGCGCCGAGGCGTCGAGCGCCAACGCCCGCTTCGCTACCTCCCGCGGATAGACCGAAACGCCGGAGACGTCCCCTTTCGCCTGCAGTTCGTCGGCGATCAGCACGTTCTTCCGATCGAGGAAGAGAAGGCGGAACTCCTCCACGCCCTGATGCGCCATCCGCGTCTTGCAATAGGTCATCAGGGCGGACCAGGAGGTCAGCGCCTCCTTCCCGATCACGCGCGCCTGTGCGAGGCGCTGCGCCGCCGCCTCGACGATCTTCAGCTCCCGCGCCGCCGCCTCGCCCAGCCCTTCGACAGCGAGGAGGCGGGACAGCGGGGCGGAGATCGCATGGTTGAAATCCCCGAATTCACGCAGAAGCCGCTTCGCCAGCGGCTTTACGTCCCGCCGCGGGATGGCACGGAAGAGGACAAGCTCAAGCATCTCGTAATCGGCGAGCGCCTCCGCCCCCGCGCGGTCGAACCGCTCGCGAAGCCGGGCGCGGTGATGGGCGTGATCAGGCTCCGCGCCCGGCCCCGCAAGGCCGGGAAGCGCCGCCTCAGCCATGTTCGCCCGCTTCGCCATCGCGCCATCCTCGCCGCGCGCGCGCCGCTTGCAACAGAAAAGACGGGCCCATATGGTCAGGAGAGACATCGGGCGCGCCCACCGCGAAATCGCAGTGGGCGCGCGTTGCATTGACGCCGCAGGAAGGGCTGCGCGGGAAGGAAAGAGGCCAGAATGGTCGAGAAGGCGCCGATGACGGCGGCGGGCTACGCCGCCCTGAACGAAGAGCTGAAGGACCTGAAGTCGGTCCAGCGGCCGGACGTGATCCGCGCCATCGCGGAGGCGCGCGAGCATGGGGACCTCTCGGAAAACGCGGAATATCATTCGGCGCGGGAGCGGCAGAGCTTCATCGAGGGGCGGATCAAGGAGCTGGAGGGCCTCATCTCCCGCGCCGAGGTGATCGACCCGTCGAAGCTTTCGGGCTCCCAGATCAAGTTCGGCGCGACGATCACGGTCGCCGACGAGGACACTGACGAGGAAAAGACCTATCAGATCGTCGGGGAGACCGAGGCGGACATCGCCGCGGGCAAGCTCAACATCCGCTCCCCCCTCGCGCGCGCGCTGATCGGCAAGGAGCCAGGCGACAGCGTGGAGGTGATGACCCCAGGCGGCGGCAAGAGCTATGAGGTCATCTCCGTCGAGTTCCGATAGGGCGATGGCGGACGCGGCGGCCGGCCATCTCCGGCGCCTGTCCGGCCTGATCCGGGGGGACAGGCCCTTCGCCGGCGCCGCGCTGCTCAGCCTTTTGTGGATCGGCGGAGTCGTCGCCTACGGCGCGGGCTTCTTCGGCCTCGTCGCGAGCGTTGTTGAAGGACCACGACCCGCCTTCGCACTCGAAATCGCGCTCTTCGTTCTCGCTGCGCTTGCGCCGGTAACGTTCTTCTTCCTTGCCGCCCATCTCGCCCGGCAGGCTGCTCGGCTGAAGGAGGAGGCGGCGGGGCTCCGTGCGCTGCTTGCAGAGCGACCGGCTGACCCGGACCTCGCCGCCGCGCTCGCCGTCGCCGCCCGCGCGGCGCTCGCTGAGGAAAAGACGTCGCTCGCCGTCTCCATCGCCGCGCTCGACAAGGCGGCGGAAGAGACAAAAGCGATGGTAGCCCGGATCGAGGGGCGTGAGAGCGCGGCGCGGCGGGAGGCGAAACTCGCCCTGCCCCGCAAGGCGCAGGACGCGGCGCAGCCCGCACTCCCCCTCGGCGCCGAGCCGCCGGCGGCGGAGGGGCTCTCCTGGGTCAGCATCGTCCGCGCGCTCGACTTTCCGCAGAACGAGGGGGACAAGGCGGGTTTCGCCGCACTTCGCGCTGCGCTGCGCGAGCCGGAATTCGCCACGCTCCTGCAGGCGGCGGAGGACATGCTGACGCTCTTCTCCGAGGACGGGCTCTACATGGAGGACGTCGCCGCCGGGCAGGCGACGGCTGAGGCCTGGCTGCGCTACGCCGCTGGCGCGCGCGGCGCGGAGATCGCCGAGGCAGGCGGGGTGACGGACGAAGTCGCGCTGGCTCTGGTGCGCGCGAGAATGCGGAAGGACGTGATCTTCCGCGACAGCGGGCTCCATTTCCTGCGCCGGTTCGACCGCCTGATACGCCGGATGGCGAAGGAGCTGGGCCCCGATCCGCTGATCGTCGAGGCGGCGGATACACGCTCCGGCCGGGCGTTCCAGATCCTGGCGCGGGTGACGGGCGCCTTCGACTGATTGTTTCCGCGATGGCGCCGAATCGTGACGGGCGCGGCGACGATCTCGCTCTATCTTGCGGGACCCGACAGAAGGAGGAAGACATGCCCCGAAACGCCCCCCTCACCCGCCGCGCCGCGCTCGCCGGCCTCGGCGGCGCCGGCCTCGCCCTCGCGGCGGGCCCGGCCTTCGCCGCCGCGCCGATGCTCGGCCCGCTCCGCCCGACGGTCAACCGCGTGAAGCTCGGAGCCTTCGAGGTCACGACGATCTGGGACGGCGCAGCCGTGCTCGACGGCCCGCATCCGATATTCGGCGAGAATCAGGAGGCCGCCGCCGTCCAGGCCCTCGCCGCAGAAAACGGCCTACCCGGCGACAAGATGGAGATCAGCTTCACGCCCGTCCTCGTCAACACTGGCTCGGAACTCATCCTCTTCGACACCGGCAACGGCGAGGGCGCCCGCCCCGGCCGCGGCAATCTCCGCCCGCATCTCGAAGCGGCGGGCTACAGCCCGGACCAGGTGGACGTCGTCGTGCTGACCCACATGCATCCCGACCACATCGGCGGCATGATGGAGGGCGGCGCCCCGGCCTTCCCGAACGCGCGCTATGTCACCGCGGCGGCGGAGTACGACTTCTGGTCTCCTGAGGAGCGTCTCTCGGGCACGACCGAGCGCGTCGCGACGCTCGTCCAGTCCAACGTGAAGCCGATGGCCGAGAAGATGACCTTCATCAAGCCGGGCGACAGCGTCGCTTCCGGCGTTGAGGCGATCGACGCTTCGGGCCATACGCCCGGCATGACGAACTGGCACATCGAGAGCGAGGGCCAGCGGCTCGTCATCATCGCGGACACGGCGAACCATTTCGTCGTCTCGATGCAGCGGCCTGACTGGCATGTCCGTTTCGACATGGACAAGGAAGGCGCGGCCGCCACCCGCAAGCGCGTGCTCGGCATGATCGCGGCGGACGGGATACCCTTCACCGGCTACCACATGCCTTTCCCCGGCATCGGCTATCTCGAGGCGGCGGGAGAGGGCTTCCACTACAGCCCCGCCACGTATCAGTTCGCCGTCCGCGGCTGATTGCGGCCCGCCGCGCCCCGTGCGAAGCTGGCGCGCCGTCCGATGGCCGGGCGGCGCGTTCTCGGGGCGGGGCGAAATTCCCCACCGGCGGTCACAGCCCGCGAGCGCCTTCATCGCCTTCGGGCGGCGGAGGGTCAGCAGATCCGGTGAAATTCCGGGGCCGACGGTCACAGTCCGGATGAGAGAGAACGAGCGAACGGCGCCGGCGCTTCCGCGCCTGCGCCGCCGTTCGTCGCCCTGATTCGACGCTTCACCCTTTGGGAGCAGACGATGAATCAGAGCACCGAAAGCAGAAAGACCCT
>JAUHWJ010000270.1 GCA_030424705.1 Alphaproteobacteria bacterium
CACGCGATGCCCTCGGCCTTCAGCGTATCGACCGCGTCCTTCACCATCGCCACGGCGATGTCGATCTTCGCCTTCCGGTCCTCATACTTGTCCATGTGCTGCATCGCGCCCTGATAGGCCTGGATGCCGGAGAATTTCAGGCCCGGCGCCGCCTCGATGGCCTTGGCGAGCGCCACGACCGCCGGCGTCGTCGTCACGCCGCAGCGCCCGGCGCCGCAATCGATCTCGACGAGGCATTCGATGGTCGTCCCGTGCTTCTGCGCCGCCGCCGAAAGGTCCGCGATGTTGGCGAGGTCGTCCACGCAGCAGATCGCGCGCGCGCCGAGCTTCGGGATGCGGGCGAGACGGTCGATCTTCGCCGGGTCGCGCACCTGGTTGGAGACGAGCACGTCCCTGATCCCGCCGCGGGCGAAGACCTCGGCCTCCGAGACCTTCTGGCAGCAGACGCCGCAAGCGCCGCCGAGCCGCTCCTGCAGCTTCGCGACGTCGACCGACTTGTGCATCTTGCCGTGCACGCGGTGGCGCACGCCCATCTCCTTCGCGAAGCCACCCATCTTTGCGATGTTCCGCTCCAGCGCGTCGAGATCGAGGATGAGGCAGGGCGTCTGGATTTCGGATTCGGCCATGCCCGGCACCGCGGGAATGTCGTATCCGACCTCGTAGCCTTCGAAGGTTGTCGGTGCGTTCATTGTCGTTCCTCCCGTCAGGACTTAAGCCAGGGCAGCTTGTCGAGATCGACATTGCCGCCGGTGATGACGACGCCGACGCGCTTGCCGGCGAAGAGATGCTTGTTGCGAAGAATGGCGGCGAGCGGCACGGCGCAGGAAGGCTCCATGACGATCTTCATCCGCTCCCAGGTGAGGCGCATGGCGGCGACGATCTCCTCCTCGTCGGCCAGCAGCACGTCCTCCACATAGGTTTTCACGAAATGCCAGGTCCGCTCCTTGAGCGGCACCTTCAGTCCGTCCGCGATGGTGACGGGCGCATCATAGGCGACGATCTCGCCCGTCTTGAAGCTCTGGTAGGCGTCGTCCGCCGCCGTCGGCTCCGCCGCGTAGATTTTCGTCTTGGGGGAGAGATGGGAGAGCGAGAGGCACGAGCCGGAGATCATCCCGCCGCCGCCGATCGGGGCCACAAGCGCGTCCATCGCGCCGAGATCCTCGAACATCTCCTTCGCGCAGGTCCCCTGCCCCGCGATCACCCGCGGGTCGTTGTAGGGATGGACAAACTCCGCCCCCGTCTCCTCCAGAACGCCCGCAAAGACCGCCTCGCGCGAGGAGGTGGAGGGCTCGCATTCCACCACGCGCCCGCCATAGCCGCGCACGGCGGCCTTCTTCGGCTCGGGCGCGGTGCGCGGCATGACGACCGTGCAGGGCACCCCCCGCCGCCCCGCGGCGTAGGAGAGCGAGAGCCCGTGATTGCCGGAGGAATGCGTGGCGACGCCGCGCTTCGCCTCCTCGTCCGAGAGGCCGAAGACTGCGTTCGAGGCGCCGCGGGCCTTGAAGGCGCCCGCCTTCTGGAAGTTCTCGCACTTGAAGAAAAGCTCGGCCCCGACCATGCGGTTGAAGGTCTCGCTCGTCAGGATCGGCGTGCGGTGGATGTAGGGCCTGATGCGCTCGTGCGCTGCCTCGACATCCGCCCAGACCGGAAGGTCCATATCGTCCTCTCCCCTCATCTCACGCCGCCTTTCTTTCCGCGGGCGTCGCCGACGCCTTCCTGTATAGCGCCTGCGCCGCCGCGACGCCGGAGCCGAGCTCGATCTTGAGGCCAAGATCCACCATCGCCATCTCGGCCGCGGCAAGGCCCGAAAGCGCCATCACGTCCGTCATGGCGCCAAGATGCCCAATGCGGAAGAGCTTTCCCGCCACATCGCCGAGCCCGACGCCGAAGGAGACGTCATAAGCCGAGAAGGCGTGCGCCGTAAGCCGGTTCGCGTCGAAGCCCGGCGGGGTCATCACCGCGCTCACAGTGTCCGAGGCGATCTCGGGCCGCGCAGCGCAGAGCGGCATCCCCCAGGCGGCGATCGCCGCGCGCACCCCGTCGGCGATCCGGCGGTGGCGGGCGTAGACGTTCTCCAGCCCCTCCTCCAGCAGCATCGTCGTCGAAAGCCGAAGCCCGGCGAAGAGCTGCGTCGGCGGCGTGTAGGGATAGGAGCCGGTCGCGCCCGCCTTCAGCATGTCGCGGAAGTCGAAGAACCAGCGCGGCAGCTTCGCCTCCGCCATCGCGCCCTGCGCCTTCTCGCTGACCGCGACGATGGCGAGGCCGGTCGCGAGCATTAAGCCCTTCTGCGAGCCGGTGACGGCGACGTCCACGCCCCATTCGTCCATCCTGAAGGGGATCGAGGCGATGGAGCTGACCCCGTCCACCAGCAGGAGTGCGGGGTGCGCCGAAGCGTCGAGCGCGGCGCGGACGGCGCCGACATCGCTCGTCACCCCGGTCGCCGT
The DNA here is from genome assembly GCA_030424705.1 of Alphaproteobacteria bacterium. GTDB lineage: Bacteria > Pseudomonadota > Alphaproteobacteria > Rhodobacterales > Rhodobacteraceae > Pikeienuella. Next base: position 2,445 of record JAUHWJ010000270.1, read on the forward strand.
TTCGTTATGGGTGACGAGGACGGCCTTGATCTTGCGCGCCTTGTCCGCCTCCAGCCGCGCGGCCATCTCCGCCGCCGGCGCCGCCTCGCCCCAGGGCGCGTCGATCACCTCGACATCGAGGCCGAAGCGCCGGCACATGTCGATCCACTTGTGGGAGAACATGCCGTGCCGCGCCGCCAGCACCCGGTCCCCGGGCGAAAGCGTGTTGGCGAGCGCCGCCTCCCAGCCGCCGGAGCCGCTGGACGGGAAGGTGACGATTCCCGCCGCCTTCGTGCCGAAGACGATCCGGAGATCGGCGAGGAGCGACGGCAGCATCTCCGCGAAGGCGGGGCCGCGATGGTCGATCGTCGGCGCGGCCATCGCATGGCGCAGCGCCTCGGGGATGTTGGTCGGTCCGGGAATGAAGACCGGGTTCAGGCCCTTCATGGCGCGTCCTCCATGTTTTTGTTGCACCGGGAATACCCTGATTCGGGCGCGCCTGCAATTTTTCTGGAATGATTTTCCAAAATGTGAAGTCCGAGCATATCATATTGAATATATTACCATATGTTGTTTCCACAGCTTTGTGCTTTCCGAGTTCGGAAAAATATCCTATCGGATACGCGAGGCATACAGGAGGTGACGGCATGGACGGCGCGATGCGGAAGACGCGCGGGCGGCCCCGCGGGGCGGCGGGCGAGGCGGGCTCGGTGCAGACGCTGGAGCGCGCGCTCTCCCTCCTTTCGCTCCTCTCCCGCTCCGAAAAGGCGACGCTGACGGAGCTTGCGCTCCGCGCCGGCGTGCCGCCCTCCTCCGCCCATCGCCTGCTGACGACCCTTCAGGCCGCCCGCTATGTCGAGTTCGACGAGCCGACCGGAGAATGGAGCGTTGGGGTGGAGGCGTTCCGCGCCGGCGCCGCCTTCCTCCGCCGCACCCGAGTCGCCGAGGCGGGGCGGGAGGCGATGCGCGCCCTCGTCGAGCAGACGGGCGAATCCGCCAATCTCGCCGTGCCGGACGGGCCCGAGGTCGTCTTCGTCGGTCAGGTGGAGACGGCGCAGCCCGTCCGCGCCTTCTTCGCGCCGGGGATGCGCGCGCACATGCACGCCTCCGGCATCGGCAAGGCGCTCCTCGCCGCGATGGGCCGCGCGGCGGCGGAGCGGCTGCTGCTGAAATCCGGCCTTCCCGAATTCACGCCCAAGACGCTGACGAGCCCGCAGGCGCTCTTCGACGATCTCGATACGATCCGCGCCCGCGGCTGGTCGCTGGACGACGAGGAGCGATATCTCGGCATGCGCTGCGTCGCCGCCCCGGTCTGGAACCATCATGGCGAGGCGGTGGCCGGCCTCTCGATTTCCGGCCCCGCCGCACGGCTCTCGCCCGAGGCGACGGCGGAATTCGGCCCCGTCGTGCGCCGCGCCGCGGCGGCGATCACGGAGCGGATCGGCGGCGCGCCGCCCGCCTCCGGCTGGGGGTGCTGACCGGCCAAGGAACGACCGCCTCAGGTCGCCTTCCGGTCGTCCACGATCTTCATCCGCGCGACCCCGCTCTCCCCGAGCGGAACGGCGGCGAAGGGGCCGCCATGACAGAACTGCGCCGGGTCCGAAGGGTCCGCAGCCGGCGCCGCGGCGAGGATCTCCGCCGCAAAGCGCTCCGCGTTGTCCTTCGGCCTGTAGCCGAGGAAATGCGCCGCCGCATTGTCCACCGGCGCGCGGTCATTGTCCGAAACGCCGTAGATCACCGTGAACCCCGTCACCGGCGTATCGATCGCGCGCGTGACGAGGTGGATGAGGTCGTCATAGCTCAGCCATGTGCCGAGCGCGCGCGGGCTGGTCACTTGGGCGCAGGAGAGGATGCGGAGGCACACCGCCTCCAGCCCCCGCTTCTCCCAGTACATCCGCGCCAGATCCTCCGCGAAGCACTTGGCGAGACCATAGAACGTGTCCGGCCGGTGCGGAACATCCGTCCCGATCCGCTCGGTCTTCGGATACATCCCGACG
>JAUHWJ010000271.1 GCA_030424705.1 Alphaproteobacteria bacterium
CGAGCGGGATGAGCACGCGGCGAACATAGCCCCAGCGCCCGCACCCCTCCAGCCGCGCCGCCTCCCCGAGGCTGAGCGGCACGGCCTGGAAGGCGGCGAGGTAGAAGATCATGAAGAACCCCGCCTCCTTCCACACGGCGACGACCATCACCGCCCATAGCGCGCTCCGGTCCGAGCCGAGCCAGTTGGTGGAGGGAATCCCGAAAAGGCCGAGCACCTGATCAAGCAGGCCGAAGCCCGGCGTGTAGAAGAAGAGCCAGATATTCGCAGCCGCCACCATCGGCAGGATCGTCGGCGTGAAATAGGCGAGCCTTGCGAAGCCCCGCCCCGGCAGCCGGTCATTGACCCAGAGCGCCATTACGAAGGCGAGCGCGATGGAGGCCGGAATGGTGACCGCCGCATAGAGCGCGCTGTTCCAGAGCACCTTCAGCACGATCGAATCGGAGAGCGCCGCGGCGTAATTCTCGCCCCCGACGAAAACGGAGGGCCGCCTCCCGCGCGCCGTGGTGAAAAGGCTCGACCAGAAGGAGAGGATCGCCGGCCAGTGCGTGAAGGCCGCGAGGAGCACGAAGCCCGGCGCGAGAAGCAGATAGGGGATGAGGGCGCGGCGCTTCATGGCGGCGAGCGTGGGGCGGGAAAGGCGGGGCCGCAAGGCCCCGCCCCGTCCTTCAGCGATAGGCGGCGAGGATGCGGTCCGCCTCGGCCTGCGCCTCGGCGAGCGCGGCGGCGGGCTCCTTCTGGCCGAGGAGCGCGGCCTGCAGCGCGTCGTTAAGAACGCGGGTGACACGCTGGTTCTCATGCGTCGAAAGCTCGGCCACGGCGAATTCGAGCTGGTCGCGGGCGACCGTCGCGGGCGGGAAGTCGGCCGCATAGGCCTTCATCGCGTCCGTCTCCCAGGCGGCCGGGCTCACCGCGACATAACCGGTCTTGATCGACCAGTCGGCGGCGATCTCCGGCGAGGTCAGGAACTTGGCGAACTCGAAGGCCGCTTTTTGGGTCGCTTCATCGACCGCGTTGAAGATGAAGATGTTGCCGCCGCCCGTCGGCGCGCCGCGCCGCTTCTGCGCCGGCAGCATGGCGACGCCGAAGTCGAAAGGCGCATTCTTGCGCACGTTGGTGAGGTTGCCCGTGGTGGTCCACATCATCGCGCTCTCGCCCTCGAAGAAGGCCTGCGGGGTCGCGCCCCATTCGATGATCCCTTCCTGCATCACGCCATGCTCCTTGGAGAGCGAGACCAGATATTCGAGCGCCTCGACGACGGCGGGATCGTCGAAATTCGTCTTGTTCCCATCCGCATTCATCAGCTCGACGCCGTTGGCGGTGGTGAGCCCCTGAAAGAGCCAGTAGGGGAAGCCCGAGGTCGGGATGCGGAGGCCCCAGCCGGTGACGGCGCCGGAAGCGTCCTTCTTCACCAGCTTCTTCGCGAACTCGACCTGCTCGGCCCAGGTCGCCGGCGGCGTCTCGGGGTCGAGCCCGGCGGCGGCGAACGCCTCCTTGTTCCAGTAGAGGACGGGCGTTGAGCGCTGGAACGGCAGGCTCCAGACCTTGCCGCCGACCTGTCCGTTGGCGAGGAAGGCAGGGAAGAAATCGGTGAGGAAGGCCTTCTCCTCCTCCGTCTCGGCCAGATCGTCCAGCGCGACGATCACATCCTCGTCATAAAGCGTGAACGTATCGACCGAGAGGAGCACCGCCATCGCCGGCGCGTCGTTACCGCGGATCTGCGTCAGCGTGCGGGCGATCGTATCCTGATAGGAGCCGGTATAGACGGGGGTCACCTTGATGCTGGGATTCTCGGCCATGAAGGCCTTGGCGTAGCCGTCGATGATCTCGGTCACCGGGCCGCCGACGGCGACCGGGAAGTTGAACACCACCTCGGTCTCCGCCCGGGCGGAGCCGAGCGAGAGCGCGAGCGCGGAGGCTGCGGCGAAGAGTGCGAGTTTCATGCGGGGTTCCTCTCTCCCATCAGTGATGCGGCGGGCTCCGGTTCAAGCCTCCGCCCGTCCGCGGCGAAGAAATGCTGGTCCTCCGGCGCCCAGGCGACGGCGCGCGCCGAGCCGGGATCCGGCGCTCCCGCCCCAGCCAGCCGGACCGAAAACCGCGCGGGCCCCGCGGCGCAGAGCGCCAGCGTCTCCGCGCCGAGATAGTCCCGCGCCTCGACCGTCGCTGGGAGCCCTGTCTCCGCGAAGCGCATGGCCTCGGGCCGGACGCCGAGCCAGGCCGCGCCTGAAGGCGCGCCCCGCGGGGCGAAGCCGGCGACATGGCCTTTCTCAAGCGGCAGGAGGTTCATTGGCGGTGCGCCGATGAAGCGCGCGGCGAATTCGTGGGCGGGGCGGGCATAGAGCCGCTCCGGGGCGTCCATCTGCATCACGCGGCCCGCCTTCATCAGCACGATCCGGTCCGCCATGCTCATCGCCTCGGCCTGATCGTGAGTGACGAAAAGGACGGTGAGGCCGAGCTTTCTCTGGAGCGCGCGAATCTCCTGCCGCATCTCTTGCCGCAGCATCGCGTCGAGATTGGAGAGCGGCTCGTCCATGAGCAGAACCTTGCGCCGCGCGACCACCGCCCGCCCGAGCGCGACGCGCTGCTGCTGCCCGCCGGAGAGGGCGTTGGGCTTTCGGTCGAGGAGCTGCGTCAGCCCGAGCAGCGCCGCCGCCTCCTCCAGCCGCTCCGCCTGCTCCGCTTTGGGCGCTCGGCGAACCTGGAGGCCGAAGAGGATGTTGTCCCGCACGGAGAGATGCGGAAAGAGCGCGTAGTTCTGGAACACCATGGCGATGCCGCGCGCCTCCGCCGGAGCCGCCGTCACGTCCCGACCGTCGATGAGGATGCGGCCCGATGTCGGTTCGTCCAGCCCTGCGACAAGGCGAAGCGTGGTGGACTTCCCGCAGCCCGAGGGGCCGAGCAGGGCGACGAATTCCCCCGTCTCGACATCGAGAGACACGGAATCGACTGCGGGCGCCGCCTCGCGCCCCCAGATTTTCGTCACTGAATTCAGGGTTATGGACATCGCCCGGTCGCCTAAGCCGCCACGGAGTAAGAAACGTCACAGTTTTGTGACAGTTTCGCAACCCGTGACGGAAGGCGCCGCCGCCCCCTTCCCGAGGGGGCGGCGGCGATGGTCAGGCGTATTCGCGCCGCCGCCGCGGCTTGCCGGGCGCGCCCGCGCCGAAGCGCGCGCCGCGGCCCGCTCCGGGCTTGCCCTGCCCCGCGCCGCGCCCGGCGCCCTCGCCTTGCGGCTTCCGCGCCTGCTGCGGCCGGCCCTGCGGCCGCTGGCCGCCGCCGCCGCGGGAGGGCGGCGCCTCCTCCGGGCCCTTCGGACCCTCGCCGACCACGGCGAGCGAGACGCCGATCAGCCGCTCGATGGCGCGGAGATAGCTCCGCTCGTCCGCCCCGCAGAAGCTGATCGCCTCGCCCTCCGCCCCGGCGCGCGCGGTGCGGCCGATGCGGTGGACATAGCTCTCGGGCTCGTTCGGCAGGTCATAGTTCACCACATGGGTGACGCCCCCGATATCGATGCCGCGCGCCGCGATGTCGGTCGCCACCAGCACGCGGACGGAGCCGGAGGAGAAGCGCTTGATCGCGCGCTGCCGCGCGTTCTGGCTCTTGCCGCCATGGATCGCGTCGGCGACGACGCCGCCACGCTCCAGATCCTCCGCCACCTTGTTTGCGCGGTGCTTCGTGCGGGTGAAGAGGATCACCTTGTCGAGGCTGCGGTCCTTCAGGAGGTCGAGCAGGATCGAGGTCTTCGCCTTGCCGTCCACATGGCGGACGGACTGGCGGATGCGCTCCACCGGCGTCGCCTGCGGCGTGACCTCGACGCGCGCGGGCTCCTTCAGGAACTCGGCCGCGAGCGTCGCGACCTCTCCCTCCATCGTCGCGGAGAAAAGCAGCGTCTGCCGCGCCTTCGGCGTCGCCCGCACAATCTTCCGTACGTCATGGACGAAGCCCATGTCGAGCATCCGGTCCGCTTCATCGAGCACAAGGTGCGTGACGCCTGCGAGGCTAAGCGCGCCCTCGGCCATATGGTCGAGCAGCCGCCCCGGCGTCGCGATGACGATGTCGACGCCGCGCTGCAGCGCCTTGATCTGGTTGCCGTGGCCGACGCCGCCGAAGATCACCGTCTGGAACAGGCGGAGATGCTGGGCGTAGCTCCGCATCTCCTCCCCGATCTGGATGGCGAGCTCCCGCGTCGGCGCGAGGATGAGGGCGCGCGGCCCCTTGGCCCCGCGCTCGGGCCGGCCGGCCGCGAGGGCGTGGAGGATCGGGAGCGAGAAGGCGGCGGTCTTGCCCGTGCCGGTCTGCGCGATGCCGATCATGTCCCGCCCCTCCATGAGGGGGGGGATCGCCTGCGCCTGGATCGGCGTCGGCGTTTCGTAGTCGCGCGCCTTCAGCGCGCGGAGAATGGGCTCGGCGAGG
>JAUHWJ010000272.1 GCA_030424705.1 Alphaproteobacteria bacterium
CGCCGCATCGCCCGCTTCGCCGCCCGGCCCTCGGGCGCGGAGGAGCGGGCCTTGCGCGCGCTCGCGCACCAGACCGGGCAGGCGACGCTGACGGCGCAGGCGCCGACGCGGCTTGTGAACCCGTTCCGGATCGCCTCGGAGCTGGAGGCGCTGCGGCTGGAGGACCGGTGGATCGGCGGCTCGCTCCGCCGTTCGGGGCTCGGGCTCCTCGCCCTCATCCTCGCGGATGCGCCGGAGCGGGACGGGCGGGCGGACCCCCGCGCGCCGTGGGATTGATGCGCCGCGCGGGCCGGCGTAAGGCGCGGCGATGAAGAAGCTCCTCCTCTGCGTCGGCGCGGCGAAGACGGGCACGACCTGGCTCTACCGCAACATCCGCGCCAATCCCGGCCTCTGGTTCTCGCCGGAGAAGGAGCTGAACTTCCACTTCACGCGCCACGGATGGTTCGACCGGCTGACGCCCGAGATCCGCCGCCGGAAGAGCGAGGAGCGGCTCGCGAAGCCGGGGGCCGGCGAGGAGACGGCGGCGTGGTATCGCCGCTTCGTCGAGGGGCCGGTGGGGCCTGACTGGTACCGGAGCCTCTTCGCCGAAGCGCCGGAGGGGCGCTGGGCCTGCGATTTCTCGCCCTCCACCTCGCTCATCCCCGCCTCCGGCTGGGCCGAGGTCGCGCGTTTCGCGCCGGAGATGCGGTACATCTACATCATGCGGGAGCCGGAGGCGCGGCTCTGGTCCCACGCCAAGTTCCATGCGCGCTATACCGGCGCGGCGGAGCGGTTCCGCGGCCTCTCGCTCCGCGGGATGGAGCGCTTCGTCGAGCGGTCGCAATTGCTGGTGGACGGGAATTACGGGACGAACCTCTCCGCCATGCTCACCGCGGTTCGGCGCGAGCATGTGCTGCTGCTCGACCATGCGCGGATCGCGGCCTCGCCGCAGGCGGCGCTGCGGGAGGTGGAGGCCTTTCTCGGCCTGCCCGAGACGCCGGACCCGGAGGGGATCGCCGCGCGGCCCGTGAATGTCACCGAACCGGCGCCGCCGCCGCCCGGCTTCGGGGATCGTTGGCGCCGGCTCTTCCGGCGGGAGACGGCGCGGCTTGTCGAGCTCGGGGCGCCCTTCGCGGAACCCTGGGCGCGGCTCCATGCGGAGAAGCGGGCGCGGCTGCTGCCGTGGTTCTAGAGCTTGGGCCGGCCTCGGCGGAACCGGCCGGGCGAATGCGCGGCGCTCTTCACTCGATCCTTGGTCCGCGCGACCAGCGCGGGCTGCGGCCTCCCTCCCCCCGAGGGAGGCCGCATCGCGACGTTTCAAGGCGGGCAGCCGTCAGAGTTGCTGACGCCATAAACCGCTGAAACCAATCGCTCCGAGGCGGCCCCCCGAGGGAGCCCGTGGCCCTTCGCGCTCCGCTCGCACGGAGCCCGGCCTTTTCGGAGCGCGACATGTTCCTCCCGGATCGGCCCCTGCGCCGGGCCTCAGTTGGAAACGGGCGCGGGGGCGGCGGCGGTGGCGACGCCGGCTTCCTCCGCCGAGGCGCGGAGCATGAGGAGGAGGCCGCGGTCGAAGGCGCCGGTCGCCGGGGCGCCGGCGTCGAGCTGGAAGGATTCCGCGGCGGCGCGGGAGCGGGGGCCGACCACCCCGTCCGGCTCCCCGCCGCCGAAGCCGAGCCGGTTCAGCAGCGCCTGCGCCTCCTGCACTTCGAGGCGGGTGAGGGGCGACTGGTCCGCGATCACGCGCGCCTCCGCGGGCGCCGCGCGCCGCTCCGCCGATTGCGGCGCGGCGCAGGCGGCGAGAAGCGCGAGGAGGGGGAGGGCGAGCACGGGGCGGATCATGGATGTCTCCTTCGAATCTCCGGCCGCATTGTAGGGCGCCGGTGCCGCGATGCGAAGGGCGGGTCAGCGCGCGAGGCGGTCGAAGCTCTCCTCCGCGACGAAGAAGAGCGTGAGGCCCGGCTCCTCCTCCATCAGGCTCCGGTAGAAGCGGCAGGCCCGCTCGTTGCGGCGGAAGGCGGTGAGGGAGATGAATTCGCCGCCCTCCGCCTTCACGGCCCGCGCGACGGCGGAAAGAAGCGCGCGCCCGACGCCCGCGCCGCGCCGCGCCTCGGTCACGAAGAGATCGCTCAGGAAGGCGCCGCGGGCGGCGTAGGCGGTCTCGTAGGCGAAATGCCAGAAGACGAAGCCTTCGAGCCCCTCCGCGCCTTCGGCCACGAGGCAGCGAACCGGCGCGCCGGGCGCGATCACGTCGCGGAGCGCGGCCTCTTCGGTGAAATTGCCGGTCGGGTCGCCTTCGTGGGCGGAGAGGCCGTCCGCCAGCGCGGCGAGGGCGGCGGCGTCCCCGGCGCGGGGCGGGCGGATCGTCGTCATGGCTTTCTCCGGATGAGGTGGATCGCCCCGCCCGCGAGGAGGCCCCAGAAGGCGCCGGATACGCCGAAGAGGCTGAGGCCCGAGGCGGTGGCGAGGAGGGTGACGGCGGAGGCTTCCCGATCCTCCGGCTTTGCGAAGGCGGCGGCGGCGGCGCCGGCGAAGGCGCCCATGAGCGCGAGGCCCGCCACCGCCTCGATCAGAACGACGGGCGCGAGGGCGACGAAGCCGGCGGCGAGGCCGGCGAAGATTCCGAAGAGCACATAGGCCGCGCCGGCCGAGATCGCCGCCCAGTAGCGGCGCTTCGGATCGGGGTGCGCCTCCTCCCCCATGCACATCGCGGCGGTGATCGCGGCGTAGTTGCAGGCATGGCCGCCGAAAGGCGCGGCCAGCATCGTCGCGAAGCCGGAAAGGGAGAGGGTGAGCCCGGCATGGGCCGGATAGCCATGCGCCTTCAGCACGCCGGCGCCCGGCAGGTTCTGCCCCGCCATCGTCACGAGCCAGAGCGGCAGCGCGACGCCGACGAGCCCGGCGACGGAGAAGACCGGGAGGGTGAAGACCGGCTCCGCCGCCGCCGCCGCCGAGAGGGCGGAGAGCGCCTCCGCCCCCGGCTGCACGCCGAAGACGACGACGAGCGCGAAGCCGAGGAGCGCGCCGGGGGCGGACCAGATCTTGCCGATCCGCCCGCCGATCAGCCAGCCGAGGAGGATCGTCAGCCCCCAGAGCGGATCGAAGGCGAGGGCGCGGAAGGGCGCGAGGCAGAGCGTGAGGAGCACGCCGGCGAGGAGCGCCGCGGCGAGCGAGGCGGGGATGCGCTCGATCAGCTGGCCGAGCGGGCGGACGAGGCCGGTGAGGGCGAGAAGCCCGCCCGCAACGAGGAAGGCCCCCACCGCCTCCGCAAAGCCGCCGGGGAGCGGGCCGGTGCTGACGAGAAGGGCCGCGCCGGGCGTTGACCAGGCGAGCGAGATGGGCGTGCGCGTGCGGGCGCAGAGGAGGATCGCGGCGAGGCCCTTCGCGATGGCGATGGCCATGAGGCCAGAGGCCGCCTCCGCCTCCGTCGCCCCCGCGGCGCGGAGGCCCTGAAGCACCACGGCGAAGGAGGAGGCGAAGCCGACGAAGGCGGCGAGGAGGCCCATGAAGACGGCGGAGGGGGAGAGGTCGCGCAGCATGGCGAACTTCTCTCCGAAGCGCGGCGGCGCGTCCAGCGCGCTCAGCGAAACGCCGGGCTCACCACCAGATCCGCCGCTCGATCCGCCAGAACGCGCCGTAGACCTTGTGGCGGATCGGGCGAAGGATGCGGAACACGCCGAAGAGGAGGAGCGTCGTCGGCGTGTTGACGATGAGGCTCCCGAGCCGGCCCTGCCAGTGCCGCTCGATCATCGCGATGCCTTCCCGCCATGAGGCGTTGCGGGAGCCGAGACTGTCATGCCGCACCAGCCAGTCGATCACATAGGCGCGCCGGCCCGCTTCCCGCGCCGTGAGGCAGAGATCTGTGCCGTAGAAGTGGAAGCCGGAGAGCCCGGCGGAGGGGCGCACCGGATCCTTCAGGTTCAGGATCAGCAGGTTCTCGTCGAGCGAGTGGACGGATTGCGGCGGGTTGCCGACGCGCACGTTGTCGTCCCCCGGATGGGTGATGCGGTAGACGGGAAACATGAGCGCGCGGAAGCCGGCGTTGCCCGCCAGGGCCCATTCCGGGTCCCGCGCGTCCAGCGCGTCGAGCGCGGCGTGGAGCGCGGCGGCGTCGTCGAGCGGCGTCACGTCCTGATGGAGGACGATGAGCCGCTCCCCCTCCGCCTCGTCGATGAAGCGGTGGATCGCCTCGTAGCAATCGTAATGGTTGCGGCCGAAATTCCGCACGACCATCAGCGTCGTGTCCTCGGCGCCGAAGCCGGCCGCGCGGAGACTGGCGACGCAGGCGGCGAGGTCTTCCGCGTTGGTCGCGACGATCCCGATGCTCCAGCGCGCCGTTCCTGTCGCCGGTTCGCGGTGAAAGGCCGTTTCGTCCATCATGCCCCCCGGGCGTGGATTTCAGGGCGCGCCCGGGCGCAGGAA
>JAUHWJ010000273.1 GCA_030424705.1 Alphaproteobacteria bacterium
CCGGCGCACGCCGCCGGTTTTCGCCGCTCAGGCGCCCGGCGGCGACATCGCCCGTCGCTGGACCCGGCGGAAGCGCCGGAATAACGCTTGAGCCGAGGAAACGAGGATGACCCGAATGGGCGCCGGTGAGGGGCTGTTCCGCAATCGCCGCTATGCGCGGATCTGGCTGGTCGGGCTGCTGACGGCGCTTGTCCGCTGGCTGGAGATGCTGGCGCTCGGGCTCTGGGCGCTGGACGAGACCGGCTCGCCCGCCCTCGTCGCCGCCCTCGTCATCCTCCGATTCCTGCCGATGGCGCTGGCCGGGCCCGCGCTCGGCGGGCTCGCGGACCGGGCGGAGCCGGTCCGGCTCCTGCGCCTCGCGCTGCTCCTCGTCCTTCTCGTCTCGCTCGCGATGTGGGCGCTCTTCATCGCGGGCCTTGCGACCTACCCGATGGTGGCGCTGGCGGCCTTCGCCTCCGGGATCTTCTGGGCGTCGGACCTTCCCATCCGCCGCAAGATCGTCGGCGAGGCGGTCGAGCCCGCCAGGCTGGCGCAGGCCATGGCGCTGGACGGGGCGACGAGCAACGGGATGCGGATGGCCGGGCCGCTCTTCGGCGGGCTGCTCTACGGCGCGGCGGGGGCGGAGGGGATTTACGCCCTCGCCGCCTGCGCCTACGCGGCGGCCTTCATCGTCGCGCTCACCCTGGCGCGGGAACCTGCGGCGGAAACGGCGCGGGACGCGAGCGAGGGCGGCGCGCTCGCGGCGCTCGCCCATGCCTGGGCCTCGCCGGATGCGCGGCGCATCCTCCTCGTCACCGTCGCCTTCAACCTCTGGGGCTTTCCCTATCTCGCGATGGTCCCCGTGATCGGGCGGGAAAGTCTCGGGCTTTCGCCGGGCGTCGTCGGCGCAATCACTTCGATTGAGGGGCTCTTCGCGCTCCTTGGCGCCTTCGCCGTCGCCCGCTTCGCCCGGCCCTCGGGCTGGCGGCGGCTCTATGTGGGCGCGACCGGGCTGCTCTTTCTCGTCATTTTCGCGATGGGCGCGCTCACCAGCCTCCCCGCGCTCGTCATCGGCCTCGCGCTCGGCGGGGCCTGCACCTCCGCCTTCGGCGCGATGCAGGCGACGCTGATCTATCAGGTCGCGCCCCCTTCGATGCGCGGGCGCTATCTCGGCCTGATGACGCTCGCAATCGGCGCCGGCGCGCTCGGCTTCCTCAATGTCGGGCTGACGGCGGAGCTTGTGGGGGCGGAGCGGGCGCTGATCCTCCTCGGGCTGGAGGGGTTGATCCCCCTCCTCCTCATCGCCCGCGGCTGGCGCGCGCTCCGCTCCGGCCCGCCCGGCTCAGGCGCCTGACGCCGTTTCATGCCCTTCGGGGCGGAGGGCCGGGAGAGAGGTCGTCGCGCCCGCCAGCCTTCCGGCGCGCGGCTCGGCCGCCCCCGCGATTACTCCACAAGCTGGCGCGCCGGCTCCAGCGGTTTCACCCGAAGCCGCGTGATGCGGTGCCGCTCCCGCGCAACGATCTCGAAGCGGAAGCCGTGGAAGGAGAAGATCTGCCCGACCTCGGGGATCGTCTGCGCCTCGTGGATCACGAGCCCGGCGACCGTCGTCGCCTCCTCGTCCGGCAGGCTCCAGTCGCGGAAGCGGTTGAGATCGCGGATCGTCATGTCGCCCTCGACCTCCACCGAGCCGTCGGCGCGGGTGGAGAGCGCGGTCTCCTCCGGGTCATGCTCGTCGGCGATGTCGCCCACGATCTCCTCGATGATGTCCTCGAGCGTGATGAGGCCCTGAAGGTCGCCGTATTCGTCCACGACGAGCGCGAAATGGCTGCGGCGGCGCAGGAACTCGCGCATCTGGTCGTCGAGCGAGGTCGTGTCCGGGATGAACCAGGGCTCCATCGCCACCTTCATCACGTCGAGGTCCTGCAGCGGCGCGGCGCCCGGCGGCGCCTCGCGCGTCAGCCGGTCCACCTCGCGCAGGAGGTCCTTGGCGTGGATCACGCCGACGATGTTCTCCGGGTTCTCCTTCCAGACCGGGATGCGCGTATGCGGCGAGGCGAGGAAGAAGGCGACGATCTCCTCCGCCGGCGCATCCGCGTCCACCGTCTCGATATTGCGCCGGTGGCGCATCACCTCGGAGACCTCGCGGGACTTGAGGTCGAGCGCGGCGAGCAGCCTGTCCCGGTCCGCCTTCTCCACCCCGCCCTCGGAGTGGTGGAGGTCGATGGCGCCGCGGATCTCTTCATGCGCGCCGAGAATGCGGGCGTCCGGGTCCGCCCGCACGCCGAAGACGCGAAGCGCGGCGCGGGCGAGAATGCGGACGACATCCACCACAGGCGCGAAGAGCCGAACGATGATGCTGATCGGCGCCGCGACGCGGAGCGCCGCCGTCTCCGGGCTGGTGATGGCGTAGGTCTTCGGCGTCACCTCCGCGAAAATGAGGACGAGGAGCGTCATCACCAGCGTCGCCCAGGCCACGCCCGCTTCCCCGAACAGCCCGGTAAAGAGTTGCGTCGCGAGGCCCGCGGCGAGGATGTTGACGAGGTTGTTCCCGAGGAGAACCGAACCGATCAGCCGCTCGTTGTTCTCCGTCAGCTTGAGCGCCTTCTCAGCCCGCCGGTCGCCCTTGCCGGCGAGCCGGTGGAGCGTGGCGCGGTTGACTGCGGTCAGTGCGGTCTCGGAACCGGAGAAGAAGGCCGAAAGGAGGAGAAGGCCGAAGATCGCGGCCGCCGTCCACCATATCGCGGGGTCCATCGAAGGGCTCCTTGGCGGTGTCAGAGCGGCGATATACGGGCGCAAGCCCCCGCATTCAAGCGCCGCCGCGCCTCTCCAGGATTCCCGAGGCGACGAGAACGCCGGCGGAGACGACCGCGACGCCGATCCAGACGAAGGGATTGGCCGCCTCCCCGAGCACCAGCACCGCGGCGAGCGCCACCACCGCCGGCGTCAGCGCCATGAAGGCGGAGGCGCGCGAAGGGCCGAGCCGGATGATCGCGAACGTGTAGGCGAGGATCGAGACGACGCCCGATGCGACCTGCGCAAAGGCCGTCCAGGCGAGAAGTTCGACCGGAACGCCGGAGAAATCCGCCCCGAAGACGAGCGCGGCGATGCAGGCCGCCGGCAAGGTCCAGACGGAGATCAGCGCCGTCGCCTCCAGCGCCGTGAGGCCGGAGCCGCGCTGCGCCACCGCATAGCAGGCGAAGCCGAAAGAGGCCGAGGCGAAAAGGAGATACCCCTTCCACGCCCCGTCCGCCCCGGCCTTCAGCGCATCGAGCCCGCCGACGGCGAGAACGCCGACCGCGATCAGCGCGAAGCCGAAGACGCGCAGCGCCCCGATCTTCTCCCCGAGGAAGGCGGCGGAAAGCCCGGCGACCCAGAGCGGCAGCAGCCCCGGCGCGAAGACCCCGCTGGAGCCCGCCGGCGCGAACTGGAAGCCGAGCGGCATCAGCGCCATGAATCCGATCCCGGCGCCGATCGTCATCACGAGGAAGCGCCAGAAGGCGAGGCCCTTGGGATAGACCCCCATCCGCCAGAGCACGGGCAGGAGCGCGAGAGAGCAGGCGACGGAGCGGAGAAGGCCGACCTCGACGATCCCGAGGCCGGACTGAACCACCGCCCCGGTCGAGATCAGGAAATTCGCCCAGATCGAAACGGTGAAGAGCGCCGCCAGAACGGCGATCCCCTTGCCCGAGGCGGGAGTCGGCGCGGCGAGATCGGTCATGCGCCCGCCCCGTCGCCGCCGCGAAAGCGGAGGATCGCCGCCCTCAGATCGTGCATCGCCATCAGCAGCGCCTCCGCCTCGCCTTCCGCCTCCGGCCCGGCCGGCGCGGCGCGGAACCACTCCGCCGCCTCGTTCATCGCCTCCGCCGCGCGGGCCGGCGCCTCCGCCGCGCGGGCGGCGAGGCGGGCGCGGCGCGCCGCGATCCACGCCTCTATCTCGGCCATCTCCGCGGCGCCGATCTCCGCCCCGCCCCGCGGCCTCACCGCGCCGGAGCGGAGCGAGACATCAGCCAGCGGCGCAAGGTCGAGCCGGCGGCGCGCGGCGTCCTCCACCGGGCGAAACACGGTCGCGCCGCCTTCGCGGATGCGGAAATAGAGGCTCATGCCGCTGATTTACCGCGGAAGCGCGTCGCTGACGAGGCCCGCGGGCGCATGGCTGCCCCGCCTCAGGCGGGACGCCGGCTCAGAAAGAGCCGAAAACGGAGGCGAGCGCGATCACGAGCGCAAGCGCCGCGAGCGGCCCGAGGCAGGCGACGACGAAGATGTCGCCATAGGCCTCCCTGTGCGTCGCCCTGCAGACGGAAAGGAGCGTGACCACCGCTCCGTTATGCGGCAGCGCGTCGAGCCCGCCGGTCGCGATGGCGGCGACCCGGTGCAGGAGTTCAGGC
>JAUHWJ010000274.1 GCA_030424705.1 Alphaproteobacteria bacterium
TCTCAAATTTTTGTTGATACTTAGATGTTTTCTCACTCTCAGCCTCAAGCTTTCTAAAAGCTTTTCGGCACAGTTTCTTGATTTCATCACGGAGTGCTTGTCTCATGGGTTCGGCGGCAGCGCCTCAAGTAAGGGTTTCCGGTAGCTCGAACTGGGAACCACCGTCGTCCACCAAGTTTCCTCAATGAGCGTCGTCAGACCCTAAGAGTCTGGGTAACTGCGCCGCCGCCTAGGCTTCGCGCCATGATCTCATTTGAAAGAGCTCAAGTTTCCTGTCAAGTCGATACCAAATCATTCTGTCGTTTCTGAACATAGAAGGTCGATTCTGAGAGCGAGTGATGGGAAGCAGACTCACTCCTCCACCGCCTCAAACACCCCCGGCAACTCCGCCTTCCCCCGCGCCAGAAACGCCGGCAGCGGCAGGCCCTTCGAGCCGAGATACTCAGCGTTGAACAACTGGCTCTGATACCGCGTGCCGTAATCGCAGAGGATCGTCACGATGGTATGCCCCGGCCCCATCGCCTTCGCCATGCGGATCGCGCCGGCGACGTTGATCCCCGAGGAGCCGCCGAGGCAGAGGCCCTCTTCCTCCAGCAGGCGGAAGGCGAGCGGGATCGCCTCGGAATCGGGGATCTGGAAGGGCATGTCCACCTCCAGCCCCTCAAGGTTCTTCGTGATGCGGCCCTGGCCGATGCCCTCGGTGATGGAGGAGCCTTCGGCCTTCAGCTCGCCATTTGCGTACCAGTTGTAGAGCGCGGCGCCCATCGGGTCCGCCAGCCCGATCTTCACCGCCGAGTTCCGCTCCCTGAGCGCCATGGCGACGCCCGCGAGCGTGCCGCCGGAGCCGACGGCGCAGATGAAGCCGTCCACCTTCCCCCCCGTCTGCTCCCAGATTTCCGGCCCCGTCGTGTCGATATGCGCCTGCCGGTTCGCCACATTGTCGAACTGGTTGGCCCAGATCGCGCCGTTCGGCTCCGTCTTCGCCAGCGCCGCGGCGAGGCGCCCGGAATAGCGGACGAAATTGTTGGGGTTGCGGTAGGGCTTCGCCGGCACCTCCACCAGCTCCGCGCCGGCGAGTCGGATCATGTCCTTCTTCTCGCGGCTCTGCGTCTCGGGGATGACGATGACGGTGCGAAAGCCCATCGAGGCGCCGACGAGGGCGAGGCCGATGCCGGTGTTCCCCGCCGTCCCCTCCACGATCACGCCGCCGGGGCGGAGCTCGCCGGAGGCGACGGCGTGGCGGATGATGGAGAGCGCGGCGCGGTCCTTCACCGACTGGCCGGGATTCATGAACTCGGCCTTGCCGTAGATCTCGCAGCCGGTCTCCTCGGAGGCGCGGCGGAGGCGGATGAGCGGGGTGTTGCCGACCGCGTCGGCCAGGTCTTTATACACGCGCATCCTGTGGTTCCTCCCGATCCTCGCTTCGGCGGAAGGTCTATCGCCCGGGGGCGCCGCCGCGCAAGGGCGCACCGCCTTGTGAAAACGTTCACGCGGCGGTGATCCGTTTGCAGCGGGATCGCGTATTCTGCCTTGAAACGCATCGACGACGGAACACATCGCCTGTCATGGAAACTGGACACCCTTCCACGCGGCTCCTCGCCGCCTACGCCCTCGGCCGCGCGACCGAGGGGGCGGAGCTCGCCGTCTCGGCGCATCTGACTTATTGCGCCGCCTGCCGCGCCGAAGTCGCCCGCATGGAGGCGCTCGCCGGCGCGCTGGTGGAGACGGAGGGGCCCGAGGGCGAGCCCGACCTCGAAGCCGCGCTCGCCCGGCTGGACGAGGCGGAGCCGGAGGGCGGAGCGCCCGCGCCCCTGCGCCGCGGCCCGCTTCCCGCACCGGTGGCCGAAGCGATCGGCGTGAATTTCGACGAGATCCCCTGGCGCTTCCGCCTGCCCGGCGTGCACGAATATTCCTTCCGCAACGAGGAGGGGGAGAGCGTGAGCCTCCTCCGCGTCCGCCCCGGCGCGGCGATCCCCCAGCATACGCACGAGGCGGAGGAGCTGACCGTCGTCTTCGACGGCGAACTGGTGGACGGGGACCGGCGCTACGGCCCCGGCGACGTCGCCTTCGCGGATCCGAGCGTGGACCATCACCCCCGCGCGGGGGGCGACCGGCCCTGCATCTGCCTTGCGGTTCTCTCGGGCGGTCTTACATTCACCGGCAGGTTCGGACGCGCGCTCAATCTTTTCTCCTGAGGAGGACGTGATGACGCCGACACGACGGTCGCTGATCCTCGGGGTCGGCGCTGCCACAGTGCTTTCCCCGTTTCCGCTCCTCGCCGCCGGCGGCGGGTCGCGGACGTTCACCGTGTATCGGGACGGGGCCGAGATGGGCACGCACCGCATTGACGTGCGGTCGGGGCCGGACGGCGCGGCGGAGGTCGATATCGACATCCGGCTGCAGGTGAAGATTCTCGGCATCACCGCCTATCGCTACACGATGCGGAACCGCGAGGTCTGGAAGGGCGGGCGGCTCGTCTCGATGGACAGCGAGACGAACGATGACGGAGACCCGGATTTCTCACGCGTCCGGCAGGTCGGGGACGAGCTGGAGATCGAGGGCTCGATGTTCTCGGGCCGCGTTCCGGGCGATACGGTGAGCACGACCTACTGGTCGATGGACTTCCTGAAGCGGGGCATCTGGATCAACACGCAGACGGGCGTGCCCATCGAGGTGACGACCGCCGCCATCGGGCCGGGGGAGATCACCGGGCCGAACGGGCCCGTCGCCACCGAACGCTGGACGGCGAAGGGCGAGAAGCTGGACGTGATCCTCCATTACGCCGGCGGGGAATGGCTCTCCGTCGAGTTCACGGCGGGGGGCGAGCCCGCGGTCTACGCCCCGCAATCGATCGCCCCCGCCTTCGCCCCGGTCTGGACCGCCTCCCTGTGATCCGCCCATGAGCGTCTGGTCGAAGCGGATGCGGCCGGCGGACGGGGCCGCGTGGGTGACGGGCGCCTCCTCTGGCATCGGCCGCGCCGTCGCGCTCCGGCTGGCGGACGAGGGCTGGACGGTCTGGGCCACGGCGCGGCGGGCCGACGCGCTGGAGGCGCTCGCCGCCGAGCGGCCGGGCAAGATCCTGCCGCTCCCCTGCGACGTGACGGACCGCGGCGGCATGGCCGCCGCCGTCGCCGCGATCACGGCTGAGGGGCCGCTGGCGCTCGCGATCCTCAACGCCGGGCTCTACATCCCCCTCCGCGCGCAGGAATTCGACGCGGGCAAGGCGGCGAAGACCTTCGACGTGAACCTCAACGGCGTCGCCAACGGGCTCGACCCGGTGCTGAAGCACATGATCGCGCGGCGGGACGGGCATGTGGCGATCACCGCCTCCGTCGCCGGCTATCGCGGCCTGCCGCGGGCGGCGGCCTATGGCGCGACGAAATCGGCGCTCATCACGATGGCGGAGGCGCTGGCCTTCGACCTCATCGACCTCGACGTCCGCATCTCCGTCATCAACCCCGGCTTCGTGAAGACGGAGGCGACTTCGGTGAACGATTTCGAGATGCCCTTCGTCATCCCGGCGGAGGAGGCGGCGAAGCGGATCGTGGAAGGGCTGAAGAAGCCCGGCTTCGAGATCGCCTTCCCGCGCCGGTTCGAATACATCCTCAAGACGCTCGGCCTCCTCCCCAACCGCGCCTATCTCGCCGTCATGCGGAAGCTGATGGGGTGGGACGAGAGGGTGAAGTAAGGCCGGATTCGGGGCGTTTTCGGCCCATAGCCATGGTTGTCGGGTTCGGAAGCTTGATTCGGAACGATTTTTTCCGTGATCGGATTTGAAACAATCGCGGGCGCTCCCCCCACGCCCCTTGGCCCGGTCGACCAGACCGGGCCGCGGCCTCCCTCCCCCCGGGAGTCCGCGTCGCAACGGCGCAAGACGTGCAATCGTTCGAGGCCGTGACGACTAAACCGCAAGGACCAATCGGCCCGAGGCGGCCCCCCGAGGGAGGCCGCTGCCCTCCACGCTCCGTTCGGACGGGCCTTCGCCCTACCCCACCTCCGTCGCCGCGATGATCGCCATGTTGAGGATGTCCGATACGGTCGCGCCCATCGAGCAGATCTGCACCGGCTTCTCGATCCCGGTCAGGATCGGGCCGATCACCGTCGTCCCCTCCAGCTGCTGGAGCATCTTGGTGGAGATCGAGGCGGAGTGGCGGGCGGGCATGACGAGGACGTTGGCGGGGCCCGAGAGGCGGCAGAACGGATAGGCCGCCATCGCCGCCGGGTCGAGCGCCACGTCCGCCGCCATCTCCCCGTCGAACTCGAAATCGACGCCGCGCGCCTCCAGCAGCTTCACCGCCTCGCGGAGGTTCGAGGAGCGTTCCGAGGTCGGATAGCCGAAGGTGGAGTAGGAGAGGAGCGC
>JAUHWJ010000275.1 GCA_030424705.1 Alphaproteobacteria bacterium
GCCGGAGACGGCGCCGCGGCGGCCCGCCGCGAGGCGGAGACGGCGGCGCTACGCCGCGACACGCTGATCGCGGCGGCCCTCACCCTGCCGCTCTTCGCGTTCGAGATGGGCGGGCACCTCATCCCCGCTATCCATCACTGGATCGCCTCGATGGTCGGACAGACGCAAAGCTGGGCGGTCCAGTTCGGCCTTGCGACGCTCGTCCTCGCCGGGCCCGGGCGGCGCTTCTTCGAGATCGGGCTTCCCGCGCTCGCCAGGGGCGCTCCGGACATGAACAGCCTCGTCGCGCTCGGCGCAGGGTCGGCCTTCGTCTATTCCACCATTGCGACCTTCATGGCGGAGCTCCTGCCGGAGGATGCGCGCCATGTCTATTTCGAGTCGGCGGCGGTGATCGTGACGCTGATCCTCTTCGGCCGCTGGCTGGAGGCGAAGGCGAAGGGCCGCACGTCCGAGGCGATCCGCCGGCTCGCCGCGCTTCGCCCGGCGACGGCGCGGGTCCGGCGGGCGGGGCAGGTCGAGGGTGTTCCGGTCGAGGCGCTGCGGCCGGGCGATATCGTGGAGATGCGACCGGGCGAGCGCGTCCCCGCGGATGGCGCGGTGACCGAGGGACGCAGCTTTGTCGATGAGTCGATGCTCACCGGAGAGCCCGTGCCCGTCGAGAAGACGGAGGGCGCGGCGGTGACGGGCGGCGCGGTCAACGGCGCCGGGGCCTTCGCGTTCCGCGTCGAGGCGGTGGGCGCCGAGACGATGCTGGCGCAGATCGTGCGCATGGTGGAGGCGGCGCAGGGCGCGAAGCTCCCGATCCAAGCGATGGTGGACCGGGTGACGATGTGGTTCGTCCCGGCGGTCATGGCAGTCGCCGCGGCGACCTTCGCGCTCTGGTTCGCCTTCGGGCCGGAGCCGGCGCTGACCCACGCGCTCGTCGCCGCCGTCGCCGTCCTCATCATCGCCTGCCCCTGCGCGATGGGGCTCGCGACGCCCGTCTCGATCATGGTCGGCACGGGGCGAGGCGCGGAGATTGGCGTGCTCTTCCGCCGGGGCGAGGCGCTTCAGCTGCTGCGGGAGGCCAGGATCGTCGCGCTCGACAAGACGGGGACGCTGACCGAGGGGCGGCCGGCGCTCACCGATCTCGAGACGGCGGAAGGTTTCGACCGGGCGGAGGTTCTGGCCGCCGTCGCCGCCGTCGAGGCGAACTCGGAGCATCCGATCGCCCGCGCCCTCGTCGCGGCGGCGGAGGCGGAGGGGCTCGCCAGGGAGGAGGCCGGGACGTTCGAAAGCGTCACGGGCATGGGCGCGCGGGCGCATGTCGCCGGTCGGCGGGTCGAGGTCGGGGCGGACCGCTTCATGGCGTCGCTCGGGCTCGACGCTGCGCTTTTCGGCGACACGGCGGCGCGGCTCGGCGACGAGGGCAAGACGCCGCTCTACGCCGCGATAGACGGCCGGCTCGCCGCGATTCTCGCGGTCGCCGACCCGATCAGGGAGACTACGCCCGCTGCCATCGCCGCGCTGCACGCGCTCGGGCTCGAGGTCGTGATGGTCACGGGCGACAACCGGCGAACGGCGGAGGCGGTCGCGAAGCGGCTCGGGATCGACGAGGTGGTCGCCGAGGTTCTGCCCGAGGGCAAGGTCGAGGCGGTGCGGCGGCTGAAGGCGCGGGGCCGCGTCGCCTTCGTAGGGGACGGGATCAACGACGCGCCCGCGCTCGCGGAGGCGGATACCGGCCTCGCGGTCGGCGGCGGGACGGACGTGGCCGCGGAGGCGGCGGACGTGGTGCTGATGTCAGGCTCTCTCTCCGGCGCGCCGAACGCCGTCGCGCTCTCCCGCGCCACGATCCGCAACATCCGGCAGAATCTCTTCTGGGCCTTCGCCTACAACGCCGCGCTCATCCCGGTCGCGGCCGGCGCGCTCCAGCCCGCTTTCGGACTCATGCTCTCGCCTGCGCTCGCCGCGGCGGCGATGGCGCTCTCCTCGGTCTTCGTCGTCGGCAACGCCCTCCGTCTGCGCCGCTTTGCGGCGCCGCTCGCGGCCGGGCGATCATGAATATCGGCGAAGCCGCCCGCTTCGATAACCGTCCTGATCTCGGCCGAGGCGTCCGGCGTCAGCTTGGATGTTGCGGCGCCCGCCCACGCCGCCCGCGCTTGGGCGGCGCCGACGAAGAACCCGAACATCCCGTCGACGAGGCCCTCGGAACGGGCGTCACGGGGCAGCACGCCTTCGGCCGCCTCGCCGGCGAGGTTCTGCTCGGCCTCGCCTGCATGCCGACCATTCGCCCGCGGATTGCGAAGAGCTGAAGGCAGTCGCCCGCATCCGCCTCGCCGCGCGGCGCCTTCGGGCGAGGGACGCCCTCGAGTACGTTGAACGCGCGTGGGACTCCGGCGCTCGCCCCCCACGCCTCCAGGGCGAGCGCCGCCACAGGCATCCCTTCCTCGTGGGCGACCGGCGCCGCCGATCTTCCTTTCGGATCTGTCGTTCCGGTGTGGCGGCCACACGCCTCACATGCTGGTGAATCCGTCTCATCAGCGCGTTTGCTGCCTGCAGTTGCTTCAATTTCAAGCTTTTTAGCTGGCGCTCCGGTCAACAGGGCCACACGGAGATCGGCGACAAAGCTCGCAGTCTCCCGGCGCGCCCCCTTTACACGCTTTAGGATCAGGGAGGCGCCATGCTGACCAGCCGCGCGCTCGCGAAGATCGCTGGCGCGAAGGTTCAGACCATCCGCCATTATGAGCATATCCGCCTGATGCCGGAGCCCGGGCGCACCGCTGGCGGCCAGCGCATCTATGGCGCCGAGGAATTGGACAGGCTGGCCTCAATCCGCCATGCGCGCCAACAGGGCTGCGGCGGCGGGCGGACGGCGGAGTGCCAGGTTCTGAGGGTGCTGCGTGACCATTCCGAGCGCCTGACCGAGCATGAGGCGATCGGAGCCTGCCATGCCTGCGGCGATGATCTAGGCCCTCGCCGCGCTGGGCGAGATCGCCGGCTGCTGGCGCAAAGCGTGGGCGAGTTCGTCGCAGCGCCTTGCAAGGCGACGCCCGTTCCCGAGCATTCCCAACCTGCGCTCCATGCGGTTGCGCAGCCTTCCCAGTCCGATGACGAAGGCGACCCACGCCTTGCGGCCGCTTCTTTCAGTAACGCTGGAGCCGGTCCGGAGCGCGATGCAGGCCGCATGACCCGGGCCATCAGCCAATCCGGGCGATACATCCGCGCTCCCGGGGCTTTGTCTCAAAACGCCCACATCGCTTTACCGACCGGAAAGGAACGCGCCGGAGAATGCGTAGGTCGGGCAGCACGCCCCGAAGGCTCCGGATGGGCCGGAGATGGAGCAGAACGCGCCGCAGGCGCTCTAGAGAAGGAACGGCGATGACGCTTTCATCCTCACTGAACGCCGGCGTGGCCGGGCTCAGCGTCAATTCGAGCAAGCTGGGCACGATCTCCGACAACATCGCGAATTCGCAGACCAACGGCTACAAGCGCGCCATCACGGAATTCTCCTCCCTCGTGGTCAGCGAGGCGGGCGGCGGCAAGTACACCGCGGGCGGAGTCCGCTCCGCCTCGTTCCGCCAGATCGACGCGCGCGGCGGCCTTCTGACCACGGAAAGCGCGACGGACATCGCCATCGGCGGAAGGGGGATGATTCCCGTTACCTCCGTATCCGCCCTCGCGAATCTCGACAACGAAATTCCGGTTCAGTTCGTCTCGACCGGCTCCTTCCGGCCGGATCAGAACGGCGTGCTGCGCACGTCGACGGGGCAGGTGCTGCTCGGCTGGCCGGCGAACCGCGACGGTTCGGTGCCCGCCTTCCCGCGCGACACGACGACCGGGCTCGCGCCGGTGCAGATCAACAGCGGCGGCCTCGTCGCCGCGCCGACGACGGAAATCGGGCTCGGCGTCAACTTGCCTGCGGCGCAAACCCAGGCCGGCGCGAGCGGCGACCCGATCCCGCTCTCGACCCAGTATTTCGACAATCTCGGCGCCTCCCAGTCTCTCGCCTTCACCTTCACGCCGACCATCCCCGCCACGGGCTCGTCGAACGAGTGGACCGTGGAGATCAGCGATTCGGCGACCGATCCGGCCTCAAACCCCGTCGCCTCCTTCGTCGTCACCTTCGACGACGGCTTCGCGAACGGCGGCTCGATCCTCGGCATCGCGGGCGCGACGGGCGGCGCCTATGACGCCGCGACGGGCATCTTCACCTTCAGTACGGCGAGCGGCCCGATCGAGCTCGACGTCGGAACGCCGGGCGACTCGATCGGCCTCACGCAGCTCTCGGCCGAGTTCGGGCCGACCGGCGTGACGAAGAACGGCTCCCCCGTTGGCAGCCTCTCCTCGATCACGATCACCGAGAACGGCTTCGTGCAGGGC
>JAUHWJ010000276.1 GCA_030424705.1 Alphaproteobacteria bacterium
CGCTCGAAGCGGCGGGGGCGCGGCTCCGGGCGGCCCTGCCCGAAGGCTACTCGCTCGCGGTTCTGACCGGCGGGGCGGACATTCCGGCCGATGCCGTCGAAGGATCGGATAGCGACGCAGGGGCGGACAGCGCCGCGCCCGCGCCGCTTCTTATCCGGCGCGAGGCGGGACGGATGGCGATTTCAGGCGGCGCGCCGGACCCGCTGATCGGCGAGAGCCTCGCCGCCTACGCCCGCGTCGCGGCTCCCGGCGCTGCGGTGGAGGCGGACTTCGTCTATGGCGGCGCCTTCGACACGGCCTGGCGCGCCGCGGCGATGACCGCCATCGCCGCGCTCGCCCGGCTGGAGGAAGGGGAGGCCGAGATCGGCGCCGCCCGCGCCCGGCTCGAAGGGCGGGTGGAGACGCCGCTCGCCATAGCGGAGATCCATCGCCTGTTCGCGTCCGGGATCGGCGGCGCGCGCGTGGCGGAGACGCGGCTCGCCGTCTCGCCCGCCCGCATCGCCGCGGGTCGGGCGCTGCCGCCGGGGCGCTGCGCAGAGGAGATGACCGCCATAGCCGCGGCGGACCCGATCCGCTTCGCGCCGGGCTCGGCGGCGCTCGAGGAGGGGGATCAGGAGGTGATCCGCGCGCTTTCCGCAGCCCTCGGGCGCTGCGAGGGGGGGCGGATCGAGATCGGCGGGCATACCGATGCGCAGGGAGGCGAGGCGCTGAACCTCGCGCTCAGCGCCGCGCGGGCGGAGGCCGTTCTCGCCGCGCTCGTTCAGGCCGGGGCGCGTCTGACGCTGCTATCCGCGAAAGGATACGGCGAGGCGCAGCCCATCGCCGACAACGGGACGGAAGAAGGCCGCGCGCGGAACCGGCGGATCGAATTCCGCGCGCTCGAGAGGGATGGGGAATGACCGGAGCTGAACTCGCCGCCGCGCTGGGCGGCCTCCTCTTCCTCGCCTTCGCCGCCGGCTGGGGCGCGCACTGGCTCTGGTCTCGCGCCGCCTCTGCATCCGCCCCGAGGCAGGACCGGGCGGACGAGCTCGCGGCCGAGCTGCTCCTCGTCGAGGCGGCGCGGGACGCGGCGCTGGCCGAGTCCGCCGCGCGGGAGGCGGCGGCGCGCGAGGAGGCCGGCGCGGTCCGGTCGTCGGCGGAGGCGGCGGCGCGGGAGCGGGAGGCGGAAATGCAGGCGCTGTCCGCCGGGCTCCGCGCGGCGCGGGAGGAAATCGCGGCTCTCCGCGGACGCTGAGCCCGCCGCGCGCTCAAGGAGCCCGAAGGGCGGTGACGCCCGAAACCTAACCCTTCGCGGCCCAGCGCCTCGCGGCGCTCTCGTCCGTCTCCCGCGCATCCACCCAGCGCGCGCCTGCGCCCGTCTCCTCCTTCTTCCAGAAGGGTGCGCGCGTCTTGAGGTAGTCCATCAGGAATTCCGCCGCCTCGAAGGCCGCCTGCCGGTGTGCGCTCGCGGCGGCGACCATCATGATCCGCTCTCCGGGGAGGAGCCGCCCGACGCGGTGGATGATCGTTGCGCCCGAGAGCGGCCAGCGCGTGCGCGCTTCCGCCTCGATCTCCGCCAGCGCCGCCTCCGTCATCCCCGGATAGTGTTCAAGCGTCATCGCGGAGACATCCCCGCCGCGCACGATTCCGGTGAAAGTGACGACTGCGCCCGCCCCCGCCTCCAGCGCCGCGGTCTCCGCGCCGAGGTCGAAATCCTCCCGCTGGACGCGGACGGCCATCAGCCCCCCGTCATCGGCGGGAAGAAGGCGACCTCCCCGGCCCCTTTCAGCGGCGCGTCCCAGTCCCTCACCTTCTGGTCGACGGCGACGCGCACCGCCTCCGGCGCTTCGAAGGCGGCTTCGTAGCGCGGGCCGCGGGCGCGGAGATGGGCGACGAGATCGGCAACTGTCTCCAGCCCCTCGGCGGAGACTTCTTCTGCGCTTTCCCCGATCCGCTCCCGCAGCCAGGCGAAATAGAGAACCTTCATCCGCGTTCCTCCTCCGCCCTCATATGGGCGAGTCCGCGCGAGAAGTAATCGTAGCCGGTGATCGCGGTCAGCGCCGCCGCGACCCACAGGAAGGCGAGCCCCGCCGCCTCCACCCAGCCGCCCAGCCCTGCGAAGCCGGCGAGGAGAAGCGCGCCGAAGGCGACCATCTGCGCCGTCGTCTTCCATTTCGCCAGCGTCGTCACGTCGAGCACGCGCGCGCCCTTGAGATATTCGCGGAGGCCCGAGACGAGCGTCTCCCGCAGGAGAATGACCGTCACGGGGATCGTCACCAGCGCGGAGAGGTCGTAGAGCGCGAGGAGAACCGCCCCGGTGACCGCGATCATCGCCTTGTCCGCGATCGGGTCCAGCATGCGGCCGAAGGCGCTGACCTGCCCCCAGCGGCGCGCGAGCCAGCCGTCGAGAAAATCGCTGACCCCGGCGACGGCGAAGATGAGAAAGGCGACGAGATCGGCCAGCGGCCGCGCCATGGCGAGGAAGCAGAAGGCCACGAGCGGCGCCGCGACGACGCGCGCGATGGTGAGCACGTTGGGGATCGTGAGCCGCATGCGCCTCACATTCGCCATCGGCGAAGGCGGGTCAAGGGACGGCGCGGCGAGACAAGCGCGCGCCGGCGCCCTAATGTCCGCCCGCGACCGCGGAAGGAGCCTCGCCCATGATCTTCGTCGCCGTCCTCCTCGGCGGGCTGACCGGCTTTCTGGCCGAACGGTTCGGCCTCGTCCGGAACGGTTATGTCGTCTCCGTCACGCTCGGCGTCGGCGGGGCGACCCTGGCCTGGTTCCTGCAATATGCGCTTGGTGTCGGCTTCGGCTTCGGCCGGGCGATGACCTCGATACTCGGCGCGGCGGCGATGCTGCTGGTCGCCGCGATGAGGCGATGAAAGGCGGGCTGCGCGCGCCTATGTGAATTCCAAGCCGCACAGGGAGCCCCGATGTCCGCCCTCCTCCTCGTTCTCGTCGGAATCGCCGCCGGCTTCGTCGCGTCGAAGCTGATGAAGGTTCCGCTCTCTTTCCTCGAGACGGTCGCCATCGGCGTGCTCGGCGCGCTCGTCGGCGGCTTCGCGCTCCGGGCGCTGATCGCCGCCTCCGGCGTCGTCCTCGGGCTCGTCGGCGCCGTCGTGGGGGCCTGCGCGTTGCTCTGGCTCTACCAGCGCTGGATGCGGCGGCGCTGAGCCGCGTCGCCGCCGCCTCTTGACCTTGCCCGCGCGGGGGGGTTCAACCCGCCGACGCTTCAGGGAGCCCGCAATGTCCGACCAGAAGAACCTGATCGCCGCCGCCGGCCTCAGCTTCCTCGTGATCCTCGCCTGGACCTTCTTCTTCGCCCCGCCACCGCCGGCCCCTCAGCCGGAGCCGACCGTGGCGGAGAGCGCAGCAGCGCCCGTCGCCGGCGCGCCGGCCGGTCAGCAGGCGGCGCCGGGCGAGACGCAGGAGGCCGAGGCCGTGGCGGCGGAGGCTGCGCGGGTCAGAATCGAGACGCCGGCGCTCTCCGGCTCGATCTCGCTCCGCGGCGGTCGGATCGACGACCTGCACCTCACGGAGTACCAGGAGACGCTGGATGAAGGGTCGGACACCGTCACGCTCCTGTCGCCGGTCGGTTCGCAACATCCCTATTTCGCGGTCTGGGGTTGGCTGAACGCCGAGGGCGGCGCTGCCAAGACGCCGGAGCCCAATACGGAATGGCGGGTCGAGAGCGGCGAGACGCTTACGCCGCAGACGCCGGTCACCCTTGTCTGGGACAATGGCGAGGGCCTGATCTTCCGCCGCACGATGGCGGTGGACGAGAACTTCATGTTCACCGTCAGCCAGTCGGTCGAGAACACGAGCGGCGCGGCCGTGAGCCTCGCGCCCTACTCCTACGTTGCGCGGCGCGGCGAACCGAAGACGGTGAACTTCTTCATCCTCCACGAGGGCGCGATCGCCGTGCTCGACGGGCAATTGAAGGAAGTCGACTATTCCGACATGACGGAGATGCCGCCCTCCGGCCCCGGCGTCCGGCAGGAGCGCTTCTCAGCCCTTTCGGACGGATTTGTCGGCTTCACCGACAAGTACTGGATGACGACCATCGCGCCCGGCCCCGGCGTCGCCTTCGACGCGGCGTTCAAGCATGTGCAGCGCGCGAGCGGGCCAGAGTACCGGACGGAGGCGCTCTTGCCGATCCGCGAGATCGCGCCGGGCGCGAAGGCGGAAGTCTCCACCTTCCTCTTCGCCGGGGCGAAGGAGTACCGCACGATCCACGACTATCAGGAGCGGCTGAAGATCGACCGCTTCGACGACAGCATCGACTGGGGCTGGTTCTTCTTCCTCACCAAGCCGATCTTCCAGCTTCTCCTCTTCGTTGAGGATGTGCTCGGAAACATGGGCTGGTCGATCATC
>JAUHWJ010000277.1 GCA_030424705.1 Alphaproteobacteria bacterium
CCGGGCGGCGCCGGCTTCTGGTCCCTGACCCGGCATGCGGACATTTCCGCGCTGAACCGGGATTACAGGAAGCTTTCCTCCGCCCGCGGCATCCGCATGGAGGACCAGACGGAGGAGGAATATCTCGCCCGCCGCACCTTTCAGGAGACGGACCCGCCGGAGCATACCCGCGTCCGCATGAAGGTGGCGCGGGCCTTCTCCCGCCCCGTCGTCAACGCCTTCGAGGCGGAGATCGCGCGCATCTGCGACGAGATTCTGGACGAGGCGCTGGAGACGCGGGAGTTCGACGCGACGCGCGTTCTCGCCCGCCCGCTGCCGATGCGGATGCTCGGGCGGATCGTCGGCCTGCCGGAGGCGGACCTGCCCTGGCTGGTGGAGAAGGGCGACGCGCTGATCGCCAACACGGACCCCGACTTCACGACCCATGTGCTCGACCGCATGGAGACGGACGAATATCGCCTCATGCCCTTCAACTCGCCCGCCGGCGTGGAGCTCTACGACTATGCCGAGCGGCTGATGGCGGAGAAGGCGAAGGCGGGGGACGAGGCGGGGGTTCTCCACCTCATCACCCAGCCGGACGAGACGGGCGCGCGGATCACGGAGCGGGAGTTCCGCAACTTCTTCTGCCTTCTCGTCGCCGCCGGGAACGACACGACGCGCTATTCCATCGCCGCCGGGCTCCTCGCGCTCGCGGAGCAGCCGGAGCTTCTCGGCCAGCTCCGCGAGGGCGGCGCGATCTGGGAGACGATGGCGGACGAGGTGATCCGCTGGGCGACGCCCGCGATCTATTTCCGCCGGACGGCGGGGGAAGATTTCGAGCTTCACGGCAAGCGCATCCGTAAGGGCGACAAGGTGCTGCTCTGGTTCGCCTCCGCCAACCGGGACGAGGCGGCCTTCGCCGACCCGTTCCGCGTCGACCTCCGGCGGGACCCGAACCCCCATCTCTCCTTCGGGCAGGGCGGGCCGCATATCTGCCTCGGCATCTGGCTCGCCCGGCTCGAGGTCCGCGTCTTCTTCCAGCGTTTCGCCGCGCGGGTGAAGGCGGTGGAGCGGACGGGGCCGCACGCCTTCCTCCGCTCCAATTTCGTCGGGGGGGTGAAATCCCTCCCGCTCCGCGTCACGCCCGCCTGAGGACCCCGCCATGAAAGACCGTCTCCGCCTCTTCTTCTGCGATCATCTGAGCATCATGCGGGGCAAATACCTGCCCGGCTCGAAGCTCGGCGCGGACGGGGAGACGCGGTTCTGCCAGTCGACCTTCGGGGTGCACTTCGACAAGGACCTCCTGCCCTCCCCCGGCTCGAAGATGCTGGAGGGATTGCCGGACATGGTGGCGAAATGGCGGGCGGTGGACATCCGGGAGGGGTGGGAGCCGGCGACGAAGGTCGTGATGTGCGACCTCCATGACGCCGCGGGCGCCCCGATCGGCCCCTGCGGCCGCGGCGCGCTGAAACGGGCGGTCGCGGACTGGGCGGCGCGCGGGCTCTCCCCGAAGGTTGGGCTGGAGCTCGAGGCCTACGCCTTCGAGCGGGGGCCGGACGGGGCGCTTCGCCCCTATGAGGCCCCTGGCGGCCATGTCTACGGCACCGGGCCGGCGGCGGACCCGGCCGGGTTCATGGTTGCGGTCTGGGAAGAGGCGGAGGCGGCGGGCTTCCGGCTCGAAATGATGACGACGGAATACGACAACCCGCAATTCGAGTTCACGCTCGCCTATGACGACGCAGTGAAGGCGGTGGACGATCTCGTCCTCTTCCGCCTGATGGCGCGGGAAGTGGCGCTGAAGCGCGGGCTCATCCTCACCTTCATGCCGAAGCCGATCCCGGAAAAGGGCGGCAGCGGGCTGCATGTGAATTTCTCCTTCGCCGGGGAGGACGGGCGCAACGCGCTCTCGGGCGGCGAGGGCGGCGGGCCGGAGGCGATGAACGACCTCGCGAAGGGATGCGTCGCCGGGCTCGTCCATCATCACGAGGGATTGGCGGGCCTGCTGGCGCCGACGGTCAACTCCTACCGCCGGCTCCGCCCGGCCTCGCTCTCCGGCTTCTGGAAGAACTGGGGCGGGGACCACCGGAACGTCACCACCCGCGTCTCCGCCGAGGGCGGCGCGAAGGCGCGGATCGAGCACCGGATGGCGGACGCCGCCGCCAATCCCTACACCGCCGTCGCCGCCGTGCTGCAGGCCGCGCGGCTCGGGGTCGAACGCGGCTATCCGCTGCCGCCGGCGGAGGCCGGGGACGGGTTCGAGAGCCAGGACGCGACGAGCGGCGTCGCGGAGACGCTGGAAGGCGCGCTCGACGCGCTGGAGGCGGATTCCGCGCTCGTGGAGGCGGTCGGGCCGGAACTCGTCGCCAACCAGCTCTTCATGCGGCGGGCCGAAGCGGAGAAGCTGAGGGGCGCGAACGCGGAGGCGGAGCGGGACTTCTACATCCACTTCATCTAAGGCGCTCAGCGCGTCAGGATGATCGTGGAAAGGCCCGGCGCCGTCACCTCCATCGTCGCCGGCCAGCCGCGCCACGGCTCCGCCCGCGCCTCGACCGCGCCGAGATTGCCGGAGCCAGAGCCGCCGTAGAGTTCGGACTCGGTATTGATCCGCTCCCGCCATGGCCCGGGCGCGGGCGCGCCGAGCGTGACGCGCCGCTCCACGGGCGTCATGTTGGAGACGACGATAGCCGCCTCCCCGCCGGGCGCGAAGCGGGCGAAGGCGAAGAGGCTCTGCGCCGCATTGTCCGCCTCGATCCAGGAGAAGCCTTCGGGCGCGCAATCCTGCGCGTGGAGCGCCGGCTCCTCCCGGTAGAGGCGGTTGAGATCGCGCACCAGCGCCCGCACGCCGGCATGGCGTGGCCGGTCGATCAGGCCCCAGTCGAGCTCGCCCGCCTGCCGCCATTCCGTCCGCTGCGCGAACTCGCCGCCCATGAAGAGCAGCTTCTTGCCCGGATGCCCCCACATGAAGCCGTAGAGCGCGCGGAGATTGGCGAACTTCTCCGCCGGGCCGCCGGGCATCTTGTCCCAGAGCGCGCCCTTGCCGTGCACGACCTCGTCATGGCTGAGCGGCAGGACGAAGCGCTCGGAAAAGGCGTAGGCGGAGGCGAAGGTCATCTCGTTGTGATGGTGCCGCCGGTGAACGGGGTCGCGCGCCATGTAGCGCAGCGTGTCGTTCATCCAGCCCATGTTCCACTTGAAGCCGAAGCCGAGCCCGCCCTCGGTGACCGGCTTAGAGACGCCGGGCCATGCGGTCGATTCCTCCGCAACCGTCATCGCCGCCGGCGCTTCCGCCCGCACCGCCTCGTTCACCGCCTGGAGGAAGGCGACCGCCTCCAGATTCTCCCGCCCGCCGAAGCGATTGGGGATCCATTCGCCGGCCTTCCGCGAATAGTCGCGGTAGAGCATGGAGGCGACGGCGTCGACGCGCAGCCCGTCCACATGATGCTCATGGAGCCAGTAGAGCGCGTTGGCGAGGAGGAAGTTCGAAACCTCGATCCGCCCGAAATCGTAGATCAGCGTGTTCCAGTCCGGATGGAACCCTTCCCGCTTGTCGGCATGTTCGTAGAGCGGGCCGCCGTTGAAGAAGGCGAGGCCGTGCGGGTCCTCAGGAAAATGGCCGGGCACCCAGTCGAGCAGCACGCCGAGCCCGGCCCGGTGCGCCGCGTCCACCAGCCGGCGGAACCCCGCGAGGTCCCCGTGGCGGGAGGTCGGGGCGTAGAGGCCGACGGGCTGGTAGCCCCAGGAGCCGTCGAACGGATGCTCGTTCACCGGCATGAATTCGAGATGGGTGAAGCCCATGTCGGCGGCGTAGGGCACAAGATCCCGCGCCAGCTCGTCATAGCTGAGCGGCCTGCCGCCCTCATCCAGCCGCCGCCGCCAGGAGCCGAGATGAACCTCGTAGATCGAGACGGGCGCATCGGCGGCGTTCCGCGCGGCGCGCGCCTCCATCCACGCCTCGTCGCGCCAGTCGAAGCCGCCGAGATCGCGGACGACGGAGGCCGTCTTCGGCGGATGCTCGGCGCCGAAGCCCACCGGATCCGCCTTCTGCGGCGTCACGCGGCCATCCGCCGTGCGGAACTCGAAGCGGTAGGGCTCGCCCGGGCCGATCCCCGGCACGAAGATCTCCCACACCCCGCTCCGCCCCCGCGCCCGCATCGGCAGGCGCCGCCCGTCCCACATCGTGAAGGGGCCGGCGACGGAGGCGCGGGCGACGCCGGGCGCCCAGACCGCGAAATGGACGCCCGCCGCGCCCTCATGCGTTATCGGGTGCGCCCCGAGCCGCTCCCAGAGGCGGAGATGCCGCCCTTCCCCGATCAGGTGCTCGTCGAGCGGGCCGAGGACGGGGCCGAAGCGATAGGGGTCCTCCGCCTCCCA
>JAUHWJ010000278.1 GCA_030424705.1 Alphaproteobacteria bacterium
GGCATTCCACCGATCTCGCTGCCCTCGGGCGGCGGCGGCTTTGAACGGGGCGAACCGGCGGATTGATGCGACCAGCAGGCGATATCATCGGAGCCGCCCGCCCGGACGCGCTCGCCGCGCGGCCCGGCGGCCCGCCCCCGGCCTTCGATCGGGCTCTGATCCGGGTTCTGACCCGGCTCGCGCAGGCCGCGCCGGAGCAGGCGGATGAGGAGATCGAGGCCGCGCTCGCCGAGGTCGGCGGCGCAGCCGGATTCGACCGGACCTATGTGTTTCGCTTCCGCGACGCCGCGACGATGGACAACACGCATGAATGGGCCGCGTCCGGAATAGAACCCATGAAGGCGCGGCTGCAGGGCCTGCCGCTCGACATGATCGCGCACTGGCGCCCGGCCTTCGAGCGGGGCGAGCCGGTCTATATCGAGGATGTTCCGGGCCTTCCGGCCGAGAGGCCGGAGCGCGAGATCCTGATGGAGCAGGACATCCGCTCCATCCTCGCCGTTCCGATGATGAAGGCGGGGCGGCATGTCGGCCTCGTCGGCTATGACGCGGTGCGCGCCGCGAGGCCCCTCATGGAGGACGACGTCTTTCTGCTCGAGTCCCTCTCGGCCGCGATCTCGGCGCTGCTGATCCGCCGGCGCGACGCGCTGGCGCTGCGCGAGGGGAAGGACAGGATGGCGCTGCCCGATCTCGTGATGGAGACGGACGCGGACGCCCGCTATGTCGACTGGCATGGCTCCGATCTGGCGTGGCTGGCGATGTCTCCGGACGATCTGATCGGCAAGAGGCCGGAAGAGGCGCTGCCTCCGGGGGCGGCGGCAAGCGTCCGCGCGGCGATGGCCGAGGCGGAAAGCGAGGGCCGTTCCCAGGTTCATCTCTATCGAATGGGGTCGGACTCGCAGCCGCTCTGGCGCGAGTTTCGCGTCGCGCGGAAGCAGGATGCGGGATACCTTCTCGCAATCCGGGACGCGACGGCGCGGGTCGAGGCCGAATCAGCGCTCCGTGCGCGCGAGGCGCTGCTCGACGCCGTCTTCGCCGAAGCGCCGGTGGGCATGGTGCTTTCCGAACTGGTCAGCGGGGTCGTGCTGGACACGAACGCCGCCTATCAGGTCGCCTCAGGCTATGACGCGCAGGCTCTCGCCGTGCTTCGCCTCGGCGATCTCGTCGCCCCTGAGGATCGCCCGCGCGTCGCCGACCTCTTCCGCGAAACACGCGACACGGGGAGATACGGTCCGATCCACGTCGAACTCAGCAGGTCCGACGGCGGCTCGTTTCCCGCGGTGGCTCGGGGCGTGGCCTCGACCGACGCCGAGGGGAAGACGCTCGTCTGGAGCTTTGTCGAGGACCTTTCGGAGCACGTCGCCTACCAGGCCGAGCTTCGCGCCCGCTCCGAGGAGGCGGAGACGATGCGCGCCCGGCTCGAAGCGGCGATCGACGCGCTGCCGGACGGCTTCTCCTATTATGACGCGGAGGACCGCCTGGTGCTCTGCAATCGCCGCTATCGCGACTACTACCCGAGGTCTGCGGGGGCCATGGTCCCCGGCGCGCGGTTCGAGGACATCATCCGCGCCGGCCTCGCCAATGGAGAATACATGGCCGGGCGCGGGCGCGAGGAGGAGTTCCTCGCCTGGCGCATGGCGGAGCACCGCCGCAGACGCGCCGATTTCGAGCAGGACGTGGCGGATGGCCGGTGCCTTCGCGTGATCGAACGCAGGACGCCCGAGGGCGGCCATGTCGGCCTCCGCATCGACATCACCCAGCAAAAGGAAGCGGAGCGGCGGCTCCAGCACGTGATCGACGGCGCCCGCGTCGGCACATGGGAGTGGGATATCGAGACCGGAGCCAACATCGTCAACGAGCGGTGGGCGGAGATGCTCGGCCGGCGGCTCGAGGACATCCATCCCGTCACTGTCCGGGTCTGGGAGGAGCTATGCCACCCCGACGACATGCGGGAGACGAAGCGCCGTCTCAAGGGCGTGTTTTCGGGCGAGAGCGATCATTTCGAACATACGTTCCGGATGCGGCACGCCGAGGGCGGCTGGGTCTGGATCCTGTCCTCCGGCCGGGTCGTCCGGCGCGCGCCGGGAGGGGCGCCTGAGGCGATGTCCGGCATCCACATCGACATCAGCGAGCAGAAGGCGCGCGAGCAGGCGCTTCGCGAGGCGCGGGACGAACTGAGCCGCGCGCTGAACGAGCGGGACGACGCCGAAAGGCGCTTCTCCGACATCGCCGAGGTGAGCCGGGACTGGTTCTGGGAGCAGGATGCGGAGCTTCGTTTCGTCTATCTTTCGCAGGGCTACGAGCGGGCGGTCGGTGGAACCGAGCAACTGATCGGCCGCCGGCGCGAGGACGACCTCGGAGCGGATCTGGTGGCTGAACCCGGCCGGGGGTGGGACTGGCTGAAGGAGCGTCTCGACGCGCGCGAGCCCTTCACCGACTTCGTGTTCCGCCGTCCGGCGCCGGACGGCCGGGAATTGTGGCTCAGGATTTCCGGCGCGCCGGTCTTCGACCGGGCGGGAGACTTCGCGGGCTATCGCGGCGTCGGCTCGGACGTGACGGCGCTCGTCGCGGCGCGCGAGCGGGCCGAGGCGGGGAGCCGCGCGAAATCCGAATTCCTCGCCAACATGAGCCACGAAATCAGGACGCCGCTCAACGGCGTGCTCGGCATGGCGGAATTGCTGGCGACGACGGCGCTCCAGCCGAAGCAGCTCAAGATGCTCTCGACGATCCGCGAGAGCGGCGAGGCGCTGCTGACCGTCATCAACGACATTCTGGACCTCGCGCGGATCGAAGCGGGAAAGCTCCGGATGGAGGCGATCCCCTTCTCCCCCGCCGCGCTCTGCGACCGGATCGAGGCGCTCCACGCCTACGAGGCGCGGAAGAAGAACGTCGCGCTCCGCGTCCTCCGCGGCCCGGGCGCGGACTCGATGCGTCTCGGCGACCCGCAGCGGTTGACGCAGATCCTGCACAACCTCGTCGGCAACGCCGTCAAGTTCACCGAAGTCGGGGAGATCGAGCTCTCCGTCTCGGCGGCGCCGGGCGAGCCGCTGCGCATCCGGGTTCGGGACACCGGCATCGGCATGAACGAGGAACAGCAGGCGCGGGTCTTCGACGAGTTCGAACAGGGGGACGGAACGATCACGCGCCGGTTCGGCGGCACGGGACTCGGCCTGCCGATCGTCCGCCGGCTCGTCGGCCTCCTTGGGGGCCGGCTGGCGCTGACGAGCGCGCCCGGCGCAGGTTCGACCTTCGAGATCGAGATCGAAGCGCCGGAGGCGCTCGCCGGGACGGAGACGGACGCCGGCGCCCCGGGCGCGCCGGACCTTTCCGGCCTGCGCGCGCTGGCGGCGGAGGACAATGCGACGAACCGGCTGATCCTCCAGCGGATGCTGGCGACGCTCGGCGTGGAGGCGACAGTGGTGGCCGACGGGGCCGAGGCGGCGGCCGCATGGGCGCCGGGGCGGTTCGATCTCGTCCTGCTCGACATCGCGATGCCGGCGATGGACGGCGTCTCCGCCCTTGGGGCGATAAAGGCGCGCGCGGCGGAGGCCGGCGTCGCCGCGCCGCCGGCGGCCGCGGTCACCGCCCACGCCATGACCCACCAGCTCGAAGGCTATCGCGCCGCCGGCTTCGCGGCCTGCGTGAGCAAACCGCTGAAGATGGACAGGCTCGCCTGCACGATCGCGCGCCTCGCCGGGCGGCTGGGCGCGTCCGCGCCGGCCCTGCCCGAATTCCTCGAAGGGCCGGCGGCATGATGGAAGGCCGGGATGGTACCGACGCCCCGGCTCGAACGGGGGACCCCCAGATCCACAATCTGGTGCTCTAACCAACTGAGCTACGTCGGCGCTGCGGATCGTCTAGCCGCGGCCTCCGGTTTTTGCAAGCGGCCCGCGATGCGCGCTTGCAAGCCGCCCCGGGAAAGCGCCATCTAGCGAGAAAAATGGAGGCCGGAATGGGCATCGACAAGGAGAGCGCCGCAGACGCGAATCTGCAGATCGGGCCTACGACGCTCGGCATGGTGCGGATCTATGTCGAGAGCCGGGGAATCGAGATTCCGATGGATTTCGAGCCCGAGGAGGCCGAGGAGATCGCGGAAGAGCTTCGCGCGGCCGCGGCCCAGGCCCGAATGCGCGCGGGCGGAAAGGGGCGCGGCAAGGCGCGCCGATGAACCCCGCGCCTCCCGCCGGCGCGTTCCTCTGGGATCCGCGCCGCCTTCGCATCGTCGAGGCGGACCGGGCCGCCGTCGCGTTCTGGGGGGAGGCGACGGAGGAGGCGCTGCGCCGCCGCGTCTTCGCGCCCGAGGATGCGAACGCGCGCGCGCTCTCGGCGGCCCTCGCCGCCCTCGGCGAGG
>JAUHWJ010000279.1 GCA_030424705.1 Alphaproteobacteria bacterium
GTTCTGGAGCGCGGAGCCGATGGCCACGGCCTGATTGTAGCCGGCGGAGCCGGTGTCATAGGCCGTCCAGGTCAGCTGTTTCGGCAGTTCCAGCGCGAAGGCCGGGGCCGCGAAAAGCGCGGCGGCGACGACGATGGGCGTGAATCTCATGACTCTCCTCCGATTTTCGCCGCCTCCGAATTCGGGCGGCTTTCGGCGGGGATATGAACAGGGGGCGGCGCTCGGTTCAAGCGCGAACGGACCAAACGGCGACGGAGCCGGAGGATGGCGCCGTTTCGCACTGTATGGATGCGCCTTTTCGGCGAAAGGCGCTATCATGCCCGGTGAAGGAGCAAGGGGCGGACATGCGGTTTCTGATGCGGAGCATCGCGGGCGGGCTCTGGCTCGCGGTCGCCGCCGGGCTCATCCTCTGGGGCGGCTGGCGGTTCGTCGACGCGCGGCGCGACGCCCCCTCGCGCCCGGCGGAGGCCGCCGCCGAGCGCGTCTTCGCCGTGGACATGCGGGAGATAGAGACCGGCGAGGCGCGCCCCGTGATCGACGCCTATGGCGAGATCGCGAGCTGGCGGACGCTGGAGCTCCGCGCCTCTGCCGCCGGCCGGATCGTCGAGATCGCCCCCGAATTCCGGGACGGCGCGGCCGTCTCCGCCGGCGCCATTCTACTCCGGGTCGATCCGAGCGAATACGAGGCCGCCGTCGGGGATGCGGAGGCGGCGCTTCGCGAGGCGGAGGCGGACCTCGCCGAGGCGCGGCAGGCCGTCGTCATCTCCCGGATCGAGGCGGAGGCGGCGGATACGCAGCGGGCGCTGAGGGAGGCGGGGGCGCAAAGACGGCGCGATCTCGCCGGGCGCGGGGTTTCGACCTCGGCGGAGCTGGAGGAGGCCGAGATGATGCTCGCCGCGGCGGAGCAGGCGCTCGCCAGCCGCCGGCAGGCCGTGATCTCCGCCGAAATCCGCATCGACCGGGCGGCGCTGAACCGGGACCGGGCGGAGATCGCGCTCGCCGAGGCGCGGCGGGCGCTGGCGGACACCGTGATCCGCGCGCCGTTCGACGGGCTGGTGGCGGAGGTTTCCGTCGTCCGCGGCGGGCTGGTGGCGCGGAACGAACGGCTTTCCGCGCTGATCGACCCCGGCGCGCTCGAAGCGGCGTTCCGCGTCACGACCGAGCAGTTCGCGCGGCTGCTGGACGGCGAGGGCCGGCTGATCGAGCGCCCGGTGCTCGTCTCCCTCGCCGCAGGCTCCGCGCCGCTCTCCGCGCCGGGCGTGATCGAGCGGGCGGGGGCGATGGTGGGCGCCGGGGAGACGGGGCGGCTCGTCTATTCGCGGCTCGACCCGGAGGCCGCCGCGATCTTCCGGCCGGGCGATTTCGTCACCGTAACGGTCGAGGAGCCGCCGCTCGCCGATGTCGCGATCATCCCCGCCGCGGCGGCGGACGAGCGCGGGGAGCTTCTGCTCGTGGATGCGGAGAGCCGGCTTCGCCCGCTTCAGACGACGATCCTCCGCCGGCAGGGCGACCTCCTGATCGTCTCAGGCGCGCCGGACGGGGCGCGCTATGTCGCCGCCCGCGCGCCGCAACTTGGGCCGGGCGTGCTCGTCCGCCCGCTGGAGGGCGCGCCGGAGCCGCTGGTGGAGCTCGACCCGGAGCGGCGGCTGCGGCTCATCCGCTTCGTGGAGGCGGATGAGATGCCGGCCCCGGCCCGCGCCCGGCTCCTCGACGCGCTCCGGAGCGGGCGGGCCCCGGCCGGGATCGTGGACGAGCTCGAGACGCGCATGGGCCGCGCGGGATGAACGCGATCATCCGCTATTTCACCCGCCATCCGACGGCGGCGAATCTCCTCCTCCTCTTCATGCTTGTCGGCGGGCTCGTCTCCGCCACGAATCTCCGTAGCCAGTATCTGCCGGACATCGTGGTGGAGCGCGTCACCGTCTCCGTCGCCTGGCCGGGGGCCGGGCCGCAGGACGTGGACCGCGCCATCGTCGCCGTGCTGGAGCCGCCGCTCCTCGCGCTCGAAGGGGTGGAGTCCACCGCCTCGACCGCGCGGGAGGGGCGGGCCGTGATCTCCGTCGAGTTCACGGAAGGCTGGGACATGAGCCGCGGGACCGACGACGTGAAGGCGGCGGTGGACGCGGTGCTGAATCTCCCCGACACGGCGGAGGAGCCGGTCGTCACCCGCGCCGCCTATCGCGACCGGGTGACGGACGCTGTGATCCACGGCCCCGCCGATGTGGCGCAGCTCACGCGCTACGCCGCCGAATTGCAGACGCGCCTCTTCCGCGCCGGGGTGACGCGGACGCGGATCTTCGGCGCGGAGGATCCGGTGATCCGCGTCTCGACGCCCGAGGCGATGCTGGTGCGGCACGACCTGACGCTCGCCGAGATCGCCGCCGCGATCCGCGCCGGGGCGGAGAGCCGGCCGGCCGGCGCCGTCTCCGAAGGCGGCGCGCGGCTCCGGACGGGGGAGACGCGGCGGAGCGCGGAGGAGATCGGGGGGATCACGATCCGCTCCGACGCCGGGGGCGAGCGGCTCCTCGTCCGCGATGTCGCGACGGTGGAGACGGAGGGGGTGGAGAAGGGCGTCGCCTATTTCTGGGGGGAGAACCCCGCCGTCACGCTCCGGGTGGACCGGGAGGAGAAGGGCGATTCCATCGCCATGCAGCGGCTCGTGCAGAGCCATGCGGACGCGCTGGCGGCGGAATTGCCCGAGGGCGTGGAGATCCGGCTCACGCAGATCCAGGCGGACCAGATCACCGACCGGCTGAACATCCTGCTCGAAAACGGGTTGCTCGGCCTCGCCATCGTCGTCGGGCTCCTGTTCTTGTTCCTCTCGGCGCGCACGGCCTTCTGGGTGGCGATGGGCGTGCCGGCGGCCTTCGGCGCGGCGATCGGGTTCATGTGGATGGCCGGCATCACGCTAAACATGGTCTCCCTCTTCGCGCTCATCATCTGCCTCGGCATCGTGGTGGACGACGCGATCGTGGTGGGGGAGCACGCGGACCATCTGGCGGCGACGGGCCTGCCGCCCGCCGTCGCGGCGGAGGAGGGGGCGATCCGCATGGCCTCGCCCGTCTTCGCCGCGACCATCACGACGATCATCGCCTTCGCGGGCATCACCTTCGTCTCGGGCCGGTTCGGCGCGATGATACTCGACGTGCCGCTGACGGTGATCGCCGTTCTGGCGGCGAGCCTGCTGGAATGCTTCCTCATCCTGCCCGCGCACATGCGCCATGCGCTCGCCGGGCGGGCGAAGGAGGCCTGGTACGACGCGCCTGGCCGGGCCTTCAACCGCGGGTTCGAGAAGTTCCGCGCCGGTGCCTTCCTGCCGCTGATGCGCCTCGCGATCCGCGCCCGCTATGCGGTCGTCGCCGGGGCGATCTGCGCCGTTCTGCTCTCGGTCTCCCTCTTCCGGGACGGGACGGTGAGATGGCGCTTCTGGGCCTCGCCCGAGGTCACGACCGTCAACGCCAACATCGCGATGCTGCCCGGCGCGACGCGGGAGGACACGCTGGCGCAGCTCCGCGAGATGCAGGCCGCGCTCGACCGGGTGAACGCCCGCTTCGCGGAGGAGCGCGGCGTCGCCGGGCTCGATTATGCGGTGGCGCAGGTCGGCGGCAATATCGGCTGGCGCGGGCTTTCCGGCGCCGACGCGAAGGACCCGGACCAGCTCGGCGGCCTCGCCGTCACGCTGATCGACCCGGACCTCCGGCCCTATTCGCAATGGGTCTTCATCGCGGCCTGGGAGGAGGAGATCGCCCGCCTGCCGATGCTGGAGACGATGGCGATCCGCCATGACGGGCGGGGGCCGGGCGGCGATTCCATCGACGTGAAGCTCGTCGGCGCCGAGGCGGAGACGCTGAAGGCCGCCGCCGAGGCGCTGAAGTTCGAGCTTTCCAAGTTCGCCGCGGTCACCTCGGTCGAGGATTCGCTGGCCTGGGACAAGACGGAGCTTCTCCTCACCCTCACGCCGAAGGGCGAGGCGCTCGGCCTTTCGACGGAGAGCGTGGGGCGGGACCTCCGCAACCGGCTCTCGGGGATCGAGGCGGCGGAATACCTGCTCGACGGGCGGACGGCGACCGTTCTCGTCTCGCTGCCCGAGGCGGAGATGAGCGCGGATTACCTCGAAAGGGCGCGGGTGCGCGCGCCCTCGGGCGCCCATGTCGCGCTGTCCGAAGTGGTGGAGACGACGGCGCGCACCGGCTTCTCCGCCGTGCGGCGGGAGGACGGGCTGGCGACGATCCGCGTCTCCGGCGACATCTCGGAGGACGATCCGGCCGCGGCGGTGGAGGTTTCGGAGTTCCTCCGCACGCGGCTCATACCGGATATCGAGAGCCGGTTCGACGTGAAGGCGG
>JAUHWJ010000280.1 GCA_030424705.1 Alphaproteobacteria bacterium
AGGGCGGCTCCGACCTCAATTTCGGCCATTTCGGGCTGAAGGCGGTCGAGCCGGAGCGCGTGACCGCGCGCCAGATCGAGGCCGCGCGCCGCGCGCTCACGCGCCACATGAAGCGGCAGGGCCGGGTATGGATCCGGATCTTCCCGGACGTTCCGGTGACGCAGAAGCCGACCGAGGTCCGCATGGGCAAGGGCAAGGGCTCCGTCGAATACTGGGCGGCCAAGGTGAAGCCGGGCCGGATCATGTTCGAGATCGACGGCGTCGCCGAGCCCATCGCCAAGGAGGCCCTGCGCCTCGCGGCGATGAAGCTGCCGATCAAGTGCCGCTTCGTCACCCGCGAAGACTGGTGATTGCGCGGCCCCGGTTCGCCGGGGCCGGAATGAATCGGGCGCGCCCCTTGCCTCGCCGGAACGGCTGGCGTATAGGGCGCGTCTCCAAGCGATACCCGCCGGAATCAGGGTGACCCTCCGAGGGCCCTCCGGCGATGTGGAAAGGAATGGGGCATGAAGGCCTCCGAACTGCGCGAAAAGACGCCGGACCAGCTCCGGGAGGAGCTGACGCAGCTGAAGAAGCAGAGCTTCAACCTCCGCTTCCAGCAGGCGACCGGCCAGCTCGAGAACACCGCCGCCTTCCGCAAGGCGCGCCGCGACGCCGCGCGCGTGAAGACGATCCTGAACGAGAAGGCCGCCGCCGCGGCGCGGGAGGCGTAAGAGATGCCCAAGCGTATCCTCCAGGGCTCCGTGGTGAGCCATGCCAACGACAAGACTGTGACCGTCCTCGTCGAGCGCCGCATCACGCATCCGGTTCTCAAGAAGACGATCCGGAAGTCGAAGAAGTACCGCGCCCATGACGAGGCGAACCAGTTCAAGACCGGCGACGTCGTCCGCATCCGCGAATGCGCGCCGATCTCGAAGACCAAGCGCTGGGAGGTTGTGATCGACGCCTGAGGGCGCCCCTCACATCCAACCGGTTCATCGAAACCGCAGGGCTGACGTCCCTGCAGGTCGGGAGAAACCAGCATGATCCAGATGCAGACCAATCTGGCGGTGGCCGACAATTCGGGCGCGCGCCGGGTGCAGTGCATCAAGGTGCTCGGCGGCTCGAAGCGTAAATACGCTTCCGTCGGCGACGTGATCGTCGTCTCCGTGAAGGAGGCGATTCCCCGCGGTCGCGTGAAGAAGGGCGAGGTCCGCAAGGCCGTCGTCGTCCGCACCGCGAAGGAAGTGCGCCGCGAGGACGGCACCGCGATCCGCTTCGACGGCAACGCCGCCGTTATCCTCAACAACAACATGGAGCCGATCGGCACCCGCATCTTCGGGCCGGTCGTGCGCGAGCTGCGCGCCAAGAACTTCATGAAGATCATCAGCCTTGCGCCGGAGGTGCTCTGATGGCCGCGAAACTCAAGAAGGGCGACAAGGTCGTCGTGCTTTCCGGGCGTGACAAGGGCAAGGAAGGCGAGATCGAGAAGGTGATGCCGAAGGAGGGCCGCGCGGTCGTCACCGGCGTCAACATCGTGATCCGCCATACCAAGCAGTCCGCCCAGAGCCAGGGCGGCCGCATTCCGCAGCCCGCGTCGATCGACCTGTCCAACCTCGCCATCGTCGATCCGAAGGAGGGCGGGCCGACCCGCGTCGGCTTCAAGATGTTCGACGGCAAGAAGGTCCGCTTCGCCAAGAAGTCCGGGGAGGTCATCGATGCTTGACGCCGCCAGCTACACGCCGCGCCTCAAGGCGGTCTATGCGGAGAAGATCCGCGCCGCCCTGAAGGAAGAGTTCGGCTACAAGAACGACATGATGATCCCGCGGCTCGACAAGATCGTGCTGAACATGGGCGTCGGCGAGGCCGTTTCGGACTCGAAGAAGATCAAGGCCGCGCATGACGATCTCGCCAAGATCGCCGGGCAGAAGCCGGTCATCACCAAGGCGAAAAACTCCATCGCGGGCTTCAAGGTGCGCGAGGGGATGCCGCTCGGCGTCAAGGTCACGCTCCGCGGCGACCGGATGTTCGAGTTCCTCGACCGCCTCGTGACCATCGCGATGCCCCGCATCCGCGACTTCCGCGGCGTGAAGGGCACGGCCTTCGACGGCCGGGGCAACTTCGCCATGGGCATCAAGGAGCACATCATTTTCCCCGAGATCGACTACGACAAGATCGATCAGGTCTGGGGGATGGACATCGTGATCGGCACCACGGCGCGGACTGACGCCGAGGCGAAGGCGCTGCTGCGCCATTTCAACCTGCCCTTCACGAACTGAGCGGGAGAGAACACATGGCGAAGAAAAGCATGGTGGCCCGCGAGGTGAAGCGGCAGGCGCTCGTCGACCAATACGCGGCGAAGCGCGCGAAGCTGAAGGCGATCGCGAAGGACGGAAGCCTCTCGATGGAGGAGCGGTTCAAGGCGCGGCTGAAGCTCGCCGAATTGCCGCGCAACTCCTCCGAGACGCGGCTCCACAACCGCTGCAAGGTGTCGGGCCGCCCGAAGGCCTATTACCGGAAGCTCCAGATGTCTCGCATCGCGCTCCGTGATCTCGCCTCCGCAGGGCAGATCCCGGGCATGGTGAAATCGAGCTGGTGAGGGACAGGACATGAACGATCCTCTCGGCGATATGCTCACCCGCATCCGCAACGCGCTGATGCGCCACAAGTCCGAAGTCCGCACGCCGGCCTCCAAGCTGCGCGGCTGGGTTCTCGACGTTCTGGTCGAGGAAGGCTACATCCGCTCCTACGAGCGGGTGGAGACGAACCCCGGCAAGCCGGAATTCGTGATCGCGCTCAAGTATTTCGAGGGCGCTCCGGCGATCCGCGAACTGAAGCGCATCTCAAAGCCCGGCCGCCGCGTCTATGCCGGCGTGAAGGACGTCCCGGAGGTCCGCGGCGTCTCCATCGTCTCCACGCCGCGCGGCGTGATGTCCGACGCGCAGGCGCGCGCCGCCAATGTCGGCGGCGAAGTGC
The DNA here is from genome assembly GCA_030424705.1 of Alphaproteobacteria bacterium. Taxonomy (GTDB): domain Bacteria; phylum Pseudomonadota; class Alphaproteobacteria; order Rhodobacterales; family Rhodobacteraceae; genus Pikeienuella. Next base: position 2,953 of record JAUHWJ010000280.1, read on the forward strand.
TCTGCACCGTGTTCTGAGGAGGGCGAGATGTCACGTATCGGCAAGAAGCCCGTGGAGATGCCCTCCGGCGTCTCCGCCACCCTCTCCGGCCAGACCATCGAGGTGAAGGGCCCCAAGGGAGCCCGCCGCTTCACGGCGACCGACGACGTGGATATTACGGTCGACGGCAATGTCGTCTCCGTGAAGCCGCGGGGCGACTCGAAGCGCGCGCGCCAGCAATGGGGCATGACGCGGACGCAGGTTCAGAACCTGGTCACCGGCGTCACGACCGGCTTCCGGAAGGACCTGGAGATCCAGGGCGTCGGCTATCGCGCCGCCGTCCAGGGCAAGACGCTTAAGCTCGCGCTCGGCTACAGCCATGACGTCGATTTCGAGATCCCCGACGGGATCGAGATCAAGACGCCGAAGCCGACCGAGATCGAGATCACGGGTATCGACCAGCAGCAGATTGGCGAGGTCGCAGCGAAGATCCGCAAGTGGCGGAAGCCGGAGCCCTACAAGGGCAAGGGCATCCGCTACAAGGGCGAGTTCGTCTTCCGCAAGGAAGGCAAGAAGAAGTAAGGACCGGCGAAATGGCGAACAGCAAGCGAGACTTGTTTCAGCGGCGCCGGATGCGCGTCCGCTCGAAGCTCCGGAAGATCGGTTACGGCAAGCCCCGGCTTTCCGTCCACCGGTCTTCGAAGAACATTTCGGCGCAGATCATCGACGATGCGCGGGGCGTAACCCTCGCCGCCGCCTCGTCGCTCGAATCCGCGCTCGGGGTGGTTGGCAAGAACAACATCGAGGCTGCGGCGAAGATCGGCGCGGCGATCGCGGAGCGGGCCAAGGCGGCCGGCATCGAGAGCGTCGTGTTCGACCGTGGCGGCTACCTCTTTCACGGGAAGGTCAAGTCGCTCGCCGACGCCGCCCGTGAAGGCGGCCTGAAGTTCTGAGGAGGCGACAATGGCCAGAGAAGACAATCGCGGTGGCCGTGGGCGGGGCCCGCGCCGCGAGCGCGAGGAGGAGCCCGAGTTTCAGGATCGCCTCGTCGCCATCAACCGCGTCTCCAAGACGGTGAAGGGCGGCAAGCGCTTCGGCTTTGCGGCGCTCGTCGTCGTCGGGGACCAGAAGGGCCGCGTCGGCTTCGGCACGGGCAAGGCCCGCGAGGTGCCCGAGGCGATCCGCAAGGCGACAGAGGACGCGAAGCGCTCCATGATCCGCGTCGCGCTCCGCGAGGGGCGGACTCTTCATCACGACATGAACGGCCGCCATGGCGCCGGCAAGGTCGTGATGCGGCAGGCTCCGGCCGGAACCGGGATCATCGCGGGCGGCCCGATGCGCGCCGTCTTCGAGATGCTGGGCGTTCAGGACGTGGTGGCGAAGTCCATCGGCTCCCAGAACCCCT
>JAUHWJ010000281.1 GCA_030424705.1 Alphaproteobacteria bacterium
CCTCCATCAGCGCGACGCGCCCGGCGCCGCGGACGACGCGAGCGGTTTCCGGGCGGTCGTCCAGCATGGAGGCGGCGGGGGCGGAAAAGAGGACGGAAGGCGCCTCCAGGGCGTAGCCGCGGGCTTCGAGCGCGGCGTCGAGCGCCGTCTCCGCCCCGGAGAGGCGGAAGACAGGCGACTGAGCCCATTCCGCCATTCCCGCCTCGGCTTCCGCAATCTCCGCATCCGGGCGAAGCGCAGTGGCGGAGGAGACGCGGCGGCCGCCGCCGGCGCCCCGGCGCAGGAGCCAGCCCGCGCGCTCTCGCGTCTCGGCCGCAGGCCAGCTCGCGTCGAGCGCGGCGAAGAGGTCTTTCATCCCCGGTCCCGCAGAAGGCGCGCCTTGTCGCGCGCCCAGTCCCGCGCCTTTTCCGTCTCGCGCTTGTCGGCCATCTTCTTGCCGCGGGCGATCCCGATGGAGAGTTTGGCCACGCCCTTCTCGTTGAAATAGAGCTTCAGCGGCACCAGTGTCGCCCCTTCGCGCCCGATCCCCTGCCAGAGCTTGGCGATCTCCGCCTTCTTCGCGAGGAGCTTGCGGCGGCGGCGTTCGTCATGGCCGAAGGTCTTGGCCTTGTCATAAGCGGGGATGTAGCCGTTGATGAGCCAGAGCTCCCCGCCCTCGACATTGGCGTAGCTCTCCGCGATCTGCGCGCGCCCCTCGCGCAGCGCCTTCACCTCGGAGCCTTCGAGCATGATTCCGACCTCGAGCTCCTCCTCGATGAAGTAATTGTGCCGCGCCTTGCGGTTCTCCGCGGCGATCTTCTGCTTCGGCTCCTTCTTCGGGGCCATCAGCCGTTCAATACGCCGGCGGAGACCATCGCCGCACGGATCGCCGCCTTCGTCTCGGGCAGGGCCGGGGTGAGCGGGGAGCGGACCTCGTCTGCGCACTTGCCAAGGAGGGAGAGGCCGGTCTTGGCGCCGACGACGCCGGGCTCGACGAAGAGGGCGCGGTGGAGCGGCATCAGCCGGTCATGCAGGTCGCGCGCGAGGCCCCAGTCCCCGGCGGAGAGGGCGTTCTGGAATTCGGCGCAGAGCCGCGGCGCGACATTGGCGGTCACGGAGATCGCGCCCACGCCCCCATGCGCGCGGTGGCCGAGCGCCTGCGCATCCTCCCCCGTCAGCTGGATGAAGTCCTTCCCGCAGGCGGCGCGCTGGTCCGAGACGCGGGAGACGTCCCCGGTCGAATCCTTCACGCCGGCGATGTTGGGGAGCTCGGCGAGGCGCGCCATCGTCTCCACCGACATGTCGACCACGGAGCGGCCGGGGATGTTGTAGATGATGATCGGGATGTCCGCCGCGTCGCACAGCGCCTTGTAATGGGCGTAGAGGCCGCGCTGGGTCGGCTTGTTGTAATAGGGGGTGACGACGAGCGCGCCGTCCGCCCCCACCTTCTTCGCGAATTCGACGAAGCGGATCGCCTCCGCCGTGTTGTTGGACCCCGCCCCGGCGATGACGGGCACGCGCCCCTTCGCCGCCCGGACGACGAGGGCGATGACGAGCTCGTGCTCCTCATGGCTCAGCGTCGGGCTCTCGCCTGTCGTGCCGACGGGGACAAGGCCGTGGCTCCCCTCCGCGATCTGCCATTCGACGAGATCGGCCAGGGCTTTCTCGTCCACCGCTCCGTCCCGGAAGGGGGTGACGAGCGCAGGGAGCGAGCCGTGGAACATGGGAGAGACCTCTTTCGCCGCGCGGCGACCGCCGCCGCGCGGGCGCGGAACCTACTCCGGGCGGGGGGCCGGGGCAAGGCGGGCCCCGCGCTTCAGGCGGGCGGCAGCTTCCGGCCCTCCGGCGCCTCGCGGATGCGGCGGACGGCGCCGGCGCGGCGCTCCAGCCACCAGCCGTATTGCTTCGGCCAGGCGGACCAGTCCTCCACCCCGAGATCGTGTGCGGCGTGGTGGGCCCAGAACGGGTCGAAGAGCGCCTCCCGCCCGATGGCGATCAGGTCGGCGCGGCCTTCCTGAAGGACTTCCTCGGCCATCGGCCCATCGAGAATGAGGCCGACGGCCATGGTCTTCGCGCCGGTCTCCCGCCGGATGCGGGCGGAATAGGGGGTCTGAAAGCCGGCGCCGCGGGCGGCAGGGTTCGCGGTGGCGCCGCCGGCGGAATTGCCCATGGAGGAGCAGTCGATCACGTCGACGCCCAGCGCCTTCAGCTCCCCGGCGAGGATCACGCTCTCGTCGAGCGTCCAGCCGCCGTCGATCCCGTCCACCGAGGAGATGCGGGTGAAGAGCGGTTTCTGCTCGGGCCATGCGGCGCGGACGGCGCGGGCCGTCTCCAGCGCAAGGCGCATCCGGCCCGCGAGGTCCCCGCCCCACTTGTCGTTCCGATTGTTGGAGAGGGGGGAGAGGAAGGTCTGGATCAGGTAGCCGTGGGCGGCGTGGAGCTCCGCGAAGGCGAAGCCCGCGTCGTCGGCCCGTTTCGCCGCTGTCGCGAAATCTTCGATCAGTTGCAGGATGTCCGCCTCCGTCATCTCCTCCGGCGTCAGCCAGCCTTCGTCGAGCGGGACGGGGGAGGCGCCGATGACCTGCCACGGCATGTCGCCGCGGGCGTGATCCTCCGGCCCGAGCGGGCCGTTGCCGAACCACGGGCGCTGCATCGAGGCCTTGCGCCCGGCATGGGCGAGCTGGATTCCGGGGGCGGCGCCCTGGCCTGCGATGAAGCGCGTGATCGGCTTCAGCGCTTCGGCGTGCGCGTCCGACCAGATGCCGAGGTCGCCATGGGTGATGCGCCCGCGCGCCTGCACCGCCGCCGCTTCGGTGAGGATCGCGCCGGCGCCGCCGCGGGCGAAGGCGGTGAGATGGGAGAAGTGCCAGTCGTTCGCCAGCCCCTCCTCCGCCGAATACTGGCACATCGGGGCGATGACGATGCGGTTGCGGAGCGTGAGGCCGCGGAGCGCGATCGGGGTGAAGAGGAGGGGCGCGCTCATGCGCCCGCTCCCGCCGCGATGCGTTTGCCGCGGGCCTGTACCGCGGCGCGGCGCGCCTCCACCGCTTCGGGCGTCACGCCCGCCATGTGCCGGTCGAACATCTCCGTCTCCATCCGTAGCGCCTCCTCGAGCGGCCGCCCCTCGCCCGCGGCCATCAGCCCGCGGATGCGGCGCGCCGCCAGTGCGTCCGTCTCCGCGATCTCGGCGGCCAGAGCCTCGGCGCGGGGGAGAAGGTCGGCGGCGGGAACGACCTCGGTGACGAGGCCCCATTCATAGGCCGTCTTCGCGTCGACGAAGCCGCCCGTGAGGCTCATGCGCCGGGCGCGGGCGGGGCCGATCAGGCGGGGGAGGATCTGGGAGAGGCCCCAGGAGGGGGTGATGCCGACGCGGGCATGCGTGTCAGCGAAGCGCGCCGCTTCCGAGGCGACGATGAAATCGGCCTGGAGCGCGAGTTCGAGCCCGCCGGTGATCGCCGGCCCGTTCACGGCGGCGATGATCGGCGCCTTCGATTCGCGCATGAGATGGGAGAGCGAGCCCGGCCCGTGCCAGACCCGGCCCATGCCCGCGCCGCTCCCCAGCTCCTTCAGGTCCACACCGGCGCAGAAGGCGCGGCCCGCGCCGGTGAGCACGATGGCGCGCACCGCGTCGTCCTCCGCCAGCGCGGTGAAGGCGTCGCGGAGCGCGGCCTCGAGCGCGAGCGAAAGCGCGTTGAGCGCCTCCGGCCGGTTGAGCGTGACGGTGGCGACGGCGCCGCCGGCGGAGCGGGAGACGAGGGCGAGATCGGTCATGAATCCTCCTTGGGCGGCGCGGAGAATGGCGCGGGCGGGCAAGCCCCGCAAGGCTGCGCTCCCCTTGCGCGGCGCCCGCGGCTCCCGCAGGCTCCGGCCATGCCGCTCCGCTATACGCTCCGCCAGCTCGAATACTTCGTCGCCGTGGGCGAGGCCGGGTCGATCGCGCGGGCGGCGGAGAAGGTCTCCGTCTCCTCCCCCTCGATCTCCGCCGCCATCGCCGCGCTGGAGGCGGAGTTCGGCGTTCAGCTTTTCGTCCGCCGCCATGCGCAGGGGCTGAGCCTCACGCCCGGCGGACGGCGGCTCTTCCAGGAGGCGCAGCGGCTGCTGGAGCAGGGGCGGGCGCTGCATGACGTGGCGGGGGATGTGGCGAGCGCAGCGGGCGGGCCGCTTTCGCTCGGCTGTTTCGTCACGCTCGCGCCCTTCTTGCTGCCTGCCCTTCGCCGCTCCTTCGTCGCGCTCTGCCCGGAGGCGCGGGTGAGCCAGGTGGAGGCGGACCAGGCGCGGCTCTTCGAGCTTCTGCGCCGGGCGGAGATCGACGTGGCGCTGCTCTATGACATGGAGATTCCGGCGGAGATCGCC
>JAUHWJ010000282.1 GCA_030424705.1 Alphaproteobacteria bacterium
GTCGAACCCCATGGCGAGCAGAACCCGGCTCGCCCGCGCCACCTTGCCGGAGGAGCAGGCGGAGCCCGCGCTCACGGCGAAGCCGGCGAGGTCCATCGCCATCACCTGCGTCTCCCCCGCCCAGCCGGGAACGGCGAAGCAGGAGGTGTTCGGCAGCCGCGGCGCTTCCCTCCCAAAGATGATGAGATCGGGCGCCGTGTCTTCAAGGCGGCTTTCTAGAATATTTCTAAGTTCGGCGACGCGCTCCCACGCTCCGGCCTCCTGCTCCGCCTTCGCGGCGCGGGCGGCCGCGGCGAAGCCGGCGATGCCGATCACGTTCTCCGTCCCGGCGCGCCAGCCTTCCTCCTGCCCGCCGCCGCGGACGAGCGGATGGGGATGCTCGCGGTCGTCATGGATGAAGGCGCCGACGCCCTTGGGCCCGCCGATCTTGTGCGCGGAAAGCGCGCCGGTCGCCGCCCCGCTCTCGCGGAACGAGAAGACCATGCGCCCCACGGCCTGCGTCACGTCGCAATGCGGGCGGGCGCCGCGCGCCTTCGCGATGCGGAACACGTCCTCCGACGGGTCGATCACGCCCGTCTCCCCGTTCGCCGCGGCGACCGAGAGGACGGCGACGCCTTCCGGAATCGCCGGATCGTCGCTGACCGGGCCGACGCCGTGAAAGAGCGGATGGTCGCGGCGGAGCCGGCCCGCCTCGTCCACCGGCAGCGCCTCGTCATGGAGCGCGCCCCAGTGCGCGGCGGCGACGACGCTCTCATGCTCCGTCGCGGCGAAGAACCCGGAACCGCGCCAGAGCCGGGCGAAGGCCATCGTGTTCGCCTCCGAGGCGCCGGAGGTGAAGACGACCTGCCCGGGCTCGCAGCCCGCAAGCGCGGCGACGTCCGCCCGCGCCCGCTCGACGATCGCCCGCGCCGCGCGCCCCTCGGCATGGACGGCGGAGGGGTTCCCAACCTCGTCCATCGCCGCGAGCATGGCCGCCCGCGCCTCCGGCCTGAGCGGCGCCGAGGCGTTCCAGTCCAGATATGCGCGCCGCCGCGTCACGCCCGCGCGCCCTCCTCTTCGAGCAGCGCGGTGAAGTCCGGCACCGCCGGGCAGGGCGCCATCCGGTCCCCCACCACGTCGGCCAGCGTCGTCTGGTTCAGGAAGACATAGACATGGGAGGAAAGCTGCTCCCAGAGATTGTGCGTCAGGCACATGGCCTTGGAGCCGCCGCAGCCATCGCCCTGCCCGCCATCGCAGCCCATCGCGTTCAGCCGCTCGTCCACCGCCGCCATGATCGCGGAGATGCGCGTGCCCTCGGGCCCGTGGGCGAGCCGGTAGCCGCCGCCGGGGCCGCGCACGCTCTCCACCAGCCCGGCCTTCCGGAGCTTCACGAAGAGCTGTTCGAGATAGGCGAGCGAAATGTCCTGCCGCTTCGCGATGTCCGCGAGGCTGACGAGCGCGGAAGGGCCCTGCAGCGCGATGTCGGCCAGCGCGGTGACCGCGTAGCGTCCCTTTGTGCTGAGCTTCATGGCCTCCCTCCTCCGCCTGCGACGTTTCAGCGCGAATCGTTGACCGGGCGGCGCCCGAAGGCTTAATCAGCCACTTCGCGCGCGGGCCCGCCGACGACCCGGCGAAAGTTGGAACGGTTCTAAATTGACTGAGCGCAACAGTCAACGATTCCCGGCCGGGGCCGCGCCCGCCCCCGAAAGACAGGATGGCCGATGCCCGAAGTGATCTTCCCCGGCCCTGACGGCCGTCTCGAAGGCCGTTATCATCCGCAGAAGGAGCGGGACGCGCCGATCGCCCTGATTCTCCATCCGCACCCGCAATTCGGCGGGACGATGAACAACAAGGTGGTCTACAACCTCCACTACATCTTTCATCGGCTCGGCTATTCCGTGCTCCGCTTCAACTTCCGCGGCGTCGGGCGCAGCCAGGGCGAGTTCGACCACGGGATCGGCGAGCTGTCGGACGCGGCGGCGGCGCTCGACTATCTCCAGAGCCTGAAGCCCGACGCGAAGATCACCTTCATCGCCGGCTTCTCCTTCGGCGCCTGGATCGGGATGCAGCTCCTGATGCGGCGGCCCGAAGCCTCCGGCTTCATCTCCGTCGCGCCGCCCGCGAACATGTACGACTTCACCTTCCTCGCGCCCTGCCCTTCCTCCGGCCTCATCATCAACGGGGAGAATGACAGGATCGCCCCGCCGGAAGACATCGTGAAGCTGGTGGAGCGGCTCCAGGCGCAGCGCGGCATCACCATCACGCACCAGACGGTGCCGGGCGCGAACCATTTCTTCGAGCAGGGGATGGACGAGATGACGGCCGCGGTCGAGGCCTATGTCGCTAAACGCACGGCGGAGCTGAAGTCGCAGGTCGCGGCGCAACGGTGACGGAGCCGGGCGGCGGGCTATGTCCCGCCGCATGACAGAGAAGCCCGCCGCCGAAATCCTCTACAACGAGACCTGCCCCGTCTGCACGGCGGAGATTGCGCATTACCGGGCCCATGCGGAGGCGCGCGCCCTGCCTCTCGCCTTCCTCCCCCTCTCCGAGGCCGCCCGGTTCGGGCTGAGCGAGGAGGCGGCGGCGCGCCGGCTCCATTTGCTGAAGGAGGGGCGGCTCCTCTCCGGCGTCCCCGCCTTCATCGCGCTCTGGGAGGAGATGCCGCGCTTCCGCCCGCTCGCGCGCATCGTCGGCCTGCCCGGCCTCCGCCATCTCGCCGCCCTCGTCTATGACTTTATCCTCGCGCCCGCGCTCTACGCCGCGCACCGGCGTCGTCAGGCCCGCTCTCAGGGCCTTGCGATCCGCCCGCCGGAGACAGGCGACGCACAGCCCGTCGTCGAGGGCGCGGAGGTCGGCAAGCCGCGGGAGACGCGAACGGCGAGCCAGGCGAAGGCCTGAGCCTCCAGCATGTCCCCGTCGAGCCCCGCCGCTTCGACAGGCTCGACCGGGGCGCCGAGCCGCTCCGCCAGCAGCGCCATCATCGCCCCGTTCCGCCTTCCGCCGCCGCAAACCAGCCACCGCGCGGGCGGCGCCGGGAGCCAGCGCAGCGCCTCCGCCACGCAGTCCGCCGTCAGCGCCGTCAGCGTCGCCGCACCGTCCTCGACGGAGAGGCCCTCCAGCGCTGAGAGGATCGCGGAAAAGGCGTTCCGGTCCAGCGATTTCGGCGGCCTGCGTTCGAGATAGGCGCGCGCCGCGTTGGAGTTCAGCCGCTCGCGCCGGACCCGCCCCGCGGCGGCGGCGCGCCCGCCCTCGTCCATCGCCGCGCCCGCCCGCCGCATCATCCAGTCGTTCACCAGCGCATTGCCCGGCCCCGTGTCGAAGGCGAGAAGCGCACCCTCCGCCTCCGGCGCCGGCTTCGAGGGATCGACCCAGGTGACGTTCGCCACCCCGCCGATGTTGAGAAAGGCGAGCGGCGCCGAGGCGCCGATCCGCCGCGCCAGCGCGAAATGGAAGAACGGCGCGAGCGGCGCCCCCTCCCCGCCCGCCTCCATGTCGGCGGAGCGGAAATCCCACACCACAGGCCGGTTGAGCGCGCGGGCGAGCGCCGCGCCGTCCCCCAATTGCCAGGTCCATCCCTCTTCCGGCGCATGGGCGACCGTTTGCCCGTGAAAGCCGATCAGGTCCGGCCCCGCCCCCGCCTCCGCGATCAGCCGCGCCGCCGCGCCGGCATGGAGCGAGACGACCTCCCGCTCGGCCGCCGCCAGCAGCGTCGCGTCGGCGCCGGATGCAGGCCGGAAGCGCCGCCAGTCCGCCGCCACCTCGGCCAGCGCGGCCGTCTCCCCCGGCGCATAGGCCATGAAGCGCGAGGGGCCGAAGGCGGAGATCGTCTCCCCGTCCGTCTCCAGCATCGCGGCGTCCACCCCGTCCATCGAAGTTCCCGACATCAGCCCGAGCGCCCGGATCGCCTCTCCCATGCCCTTCCTTTCACCGCCCGCTCCGGTATAGAGCGGCGGAAACGCGCCGGCCAGCGAGCGACAGATGATCTACACGCCGAAATCCGACTTCCTGCACATCCTCGTCAGCCGGGGCTTCGTGCAGGACTGCACCGACATGCAGGGCCTCGACGAGGCGCTCCTGAAGGGCGTGGTCCCCGGCTATGTCGGCTACGATTGCACCGGCGCCTCGCTCCATGTCGGCCATCTCGTCAACATCATGCTGCTGCGCTGGCTGCAGAAGACGGGGCACAAGCCCGTCACGCTCATGGGCGGCGGCACGACGCGGATCGGCGACCCTTCCGGCAAGGACGAGGCGCGCCAGCTCCTGACGGACGAGAAGATCGCGGAGAACATGGCCGGCATCCGCCAGGTCTTCTCCCGCTTCCTAGCCTATGGCGACGGGCCGACCGACGC